>JAXDQQ010000025.1:0-2863 GCA_034667805.1 Thermoplasmata archaeon
GGCGACGCCGGCCACGACCTCGACCGATTGCTGGGCGGAGTCGTACAAGGGGTGCTCGGCCTTGACGAAGTAGGTGCCCGGCTCCAGGCCGCTGAGCACGAAGGCCCCGCCCTCGTCCGTCTGCGTCAAGGCGCCGCTGGGAAGGACGGTCACGGTGGCGTCCTTGATGGGCGTGATCTTCTCGTCGACGACGAAGCCGTGGATGCCGCCGGTGGTCGCCGTGGCGTCGATGTCCCCGACGTCGCCGGGCTCGGCGGCCGCGGGCCCGTTGCCGGGTCCGCCAGCGCAGCCCGCCAGGATGGAGGCCGCGACGACCAGGATGGCGATCGCGAGCCGCTGCATGGAGGTCCTACTTGTACGGATCCGGGCTGCCCGCGACGAAGCTCCAGCCCTCGGGGGCCGGCACGTGGTAGAAGACCGTCACGAAGTCGGTGTACTTCTGGTTCGCGACGGCGCCAGTGAACGAGGGCGAGGCCCACGTGAAGACGGAGATGATGGTCGTGTCGGGCACGACGTCGTCCTCGAACGTGTCGTTGCTGATGGCGGCGTAGAGCGGCGACTCGCCGTCGATCTCGGCCATGACGTTGCCGCTGCAAGAGGGCAGACAGCTCCATTCCGTGGCGATGGGCGAGTACAGGGCCGTGCCGGCGTCCGACGTCGGCTCCCAGTTCTTCTCGACGATGATGGTCTTGGCGCCGGCGCTGACGGTGAAGTCGAACTGCACGTTGTTGTTGCCTTGGCCGCCGACGCGCTGGCAACCGACGGCGGGGACGTCGCAGGGCACGCCCACGCCTTCGCCGCATTCCTCGGACAGGACGACGACGAGGTTGACGCTGCACACGATGAACCCGTCGTACTTCAGCGTCTGGAGGTACGGGTCCTGGAGGACGACGCGGGTGAGCAGGAACTTCATGTCGTCGGGGTCGGCGTCGCCCGCCACGACATCGATGGACTGCTGCTGCGTGTCGTAGAGCGGGTGGCTCGCCTTGACGAAGTACGTCCCCGGCTCGAGGTCGTTGATGACGAAGGCGCCCGCCGCGTTGGACTTGGTGGCCTTGCCGCCGGGCTCGACCGACACGTCGGCCCCCGCGATGGGCGTGATCTTGGCGTCGACCACGAAGCCGTGGATGCCGCCCGTCGTCGCCGTGGCCTCGACGTCCTCGACGTCGCCACCCGGGACGACCTCAGGCGCCCCACCGCCGCCACCGCCTGCGCAGCCGGCCAGCACGAGGGCCGTCAACAGGAGGCAGGGGATCAGGGGCTTCATGGACACCATCGTTTCACCGGCGCACGCCGGATAAGCGTTGTGCGAAACCAAACAGGGCCGGATAAGAAAACCGTTCAGGGCCAGGGTTGGTCCATTGAAAAGACGCGACGACCTCGCGGAGAGAAAAATGGGGGAAGGGGAAGAAAGAGGAAGTCAGCCGCGTCGCGACCGTTCGCAGCCTTAGTGGGCGTGGACGGTGGCTTCCATGGCGGCGGCCAGCACGGTGGCGGCCTTGCCGGCGGAGCCGTTCTTGGCCGGGGCGCCGAGCACGGGCTTGGCGTTCAGGCAGACGGTCTCCAGGATGACGCGGCAGACGCGGTACGGGTCCATGTTGGCGGCCGGGCGGCGGTCCTCGAGGTAGCCCTTGTCCTCCTGCGCGGTCTGCAGGGGGATGCGGATCGACGCGCCGCGGTCGGAGACACCGTAGCGGAACTGGTCGATGCTGCAGGTCTCGTGGCGGCCAGTGAGGCGCTCCGTGTTGTGGGCGCCGTACTCGGCGATGTGGTCGTAGTGGCGCGCGCCGATCTTGCGGCAGGCGTCCTCGATGACCTTCATGCCGCCCTTGTTGCGCATGGCCTTCGTCGAGAAGTTGGTGTGCGCGCCGGCGCCGTTCCAGTCGCCGCGCATCGGCTTCGGGTAGAGCGTCGCGTTGATGCCGAACTCCTCGCCGAGGCGGTACAGCAGCCAGCGGCCGAGCCAGATCTGGTCGGCGGCCTCGAGCGGGGCGAGGGGGCCGATCTGGAACTCCCACTGGCCGGGCATGACCTCGGCGTTGATGCCGGAGATGCGCAGGCCGGCGGCGGCGCAGGCCTCCATGTGGGCCTCGACGAGCTCGCGGCCGTGGACCTCGTCGGCCCCGACGCCGCAGTAGTAGGGGCCCTGCGGGGCGGGGTAGCCGCCGTTGTCGGGGAAGCCGAGCGGGCGGCTGCCCTTGAAGAGCGTGTACTCCTGCTCGATGCCGAACCAGGGCTCCTCCTTGGCGGCCTTCTTCGAGACCTCGCGCAGCGCGGCGCGCGTGTTGGTGGGGTGGGGCGTCTTGCCGTCCGCGAGGAAGACCTCGCACATGACCAGCACGTGCGGCCAGCCGCGGATCGGGTCGTTGTAGTACGACGCCGGGTGCAGCGCGCAGTCCGAGCGGTCGCCCGTGGCCTGGTTCGTCGACGAGCCGTCGAAGCCCCAGCGCGGGATGTCCTCGATCTTCTTGATCTCGTCCATCTCGATGACCTTCGTCTTCGAGCGGAGCTTTTGCGTCGGCTGCGTGCCGTCCATCCAGATGTATTCAGCGAACACGACCATGGTTGTCATCCTCCCCTCGGGCCCGCCGCCTGGTCCGGTGACCAGGTCCTGCGACGGACCCCTCCCAGGGATGGTTCACTCCTCATCATTCTCTCCTGATAAGGGTTCAGTTGCACAGGAAACGACCCCCTACATGAGAAGGAAAGGTCATCCGGTCGCGGCAACAGGCTCAAACGTCCCATTTGTGTCCCCGCCGCCATGGCGAATGCGACACCTGTCGCGAAAGCGGCCCCTCCCGTCAAGGAGGCGCGGGAACTGGACGCGCAGGACCGGACCCTGCTGCAGGAGCTCCTCGCCGAC
>JAXDQQ010000026.1:0-7373 GCA_034667805.1 Thermoplasmata archaeon
TCACCAAGCCCGGCCAGGTCCTCGCCGTCCAGCGCGGCGTCTATGGCGGCACGACGTCGTACCTCGCGAACGAGCTGGCGCCGTTCGGCGTGAAGGTCGTCGAGATCGACGCGCACGGCCCCTCCAATTTGCCCAAGGGCACGGCCCTTGTGTGGCTGGAATCAATCACCAACCCGCTGCTGCGCGTCGCCGACCCGCGCCCGTGGGCCAAGGCCGCCAAGGACGCCGGCGCGAAGCTCGTCGTGGACGCCACGTTCGCCTCCCCGATCCTGCAGAAGCCGCTGTCGCTCGGCGCCGACGTCGCGATGCACTCCGCGACGAAGTACCTGGGCGGCCACGCCGACGTCACCGCCGGCGTCCTCACGGCCAAGGATGCCGCCACGCGCGACAGCCTATGGACGCGCCGCCGCAACCTCGGGCCCGTCCTCGACCCGCACGCCGCGTACCTCGTCGGCCGCGGCATGAAGACGCTCGCCATCCGCATGGAGCGGCACTGCGCCAACGCGTGGGCGCTCGCGCAGGAATGCGAAGGCCTGGCCGGCGTGAAGGCCGTGCACTACCCCGGCCTCGCGTCTCATCCCGACCATGCGACTGCCCGCAAGGTGCTGTCGGGATTCGGCGGCATGCTGAGCTTGGACCTCGGCTCCAAGGCGCGGGCCGTCGCGTTCCGCCGCCGCGTCCGCGTGGTCACTCCGGCGGCATCCCTCGGCGGCGTCGAGTCCCTCGTCAGCCTGCCGTTGGAGACGAGCCACGCCTACGCCTCGGCCGCCAAGCGCCGGGCGGACGGCATCGGCGACGGGCTGGTCCGCATCTCCATCGGCATCGAGGACGCGGCGGACCTGGCCGCCGACCTGCGGCAGGCCATCCGGGCCTAAGCGCCGACGGGCCACGGATTGCACGGAGAACACGGAACCGTTCTTTCGTGGAATCCGTGAGATCCGTGGCCCCGGTCGTGGGGGTCGATTGGACGAGCCGACAAGCCATTGTTGGGCAGCGCTGCCCCGAACGGAACGGGGGTCGTTGGGCGGCCGCCCAACCTCCGACGACGATTGATGTCCCTGGCCCGCCGTGGCGGTGGCATGGTTCGCGTGCGTCTGATGTCCGTCCTGCTTGCGGCCCTGGCCGCCCTTCCCCTCTCGGGCTGCCTTGAAGGAGCCCCAGGGCCAGGCGACCTGGTCATGGCCACCGGCCTGTTCGACTTCACGCCGATCGAGCGCGGCGACCCCGGCGCGGTGGCCATCGAGGACTGCGCCTCGCTGCAGGACGTCCTGCGCTCTCGCGCCCTCGACCAGGCCCGCGTCGCCCTCGACCAGGGCATCCGCGAGGACTACGCCTACGGCTGGGGCTGGATGCGCGGTGGCGACGTGATGATGGCGGTGGAGGATTCCAGCGCAGCGCCGGCCGCCGGCGCCTCCGGCCAGCACGCGGTCTCCTCCGCCGGCGCCCAGGTCACTGGCACCAACAACCAGGAGCAGGCCGCCGACGAGGCGGACCTGGTCAAGACCGATGGCGAATGGACGTACGTCCTCTCCAACGGCGTCCTGCACATCCTGCAATCCAAGACGGTCGGCGCGCTGCGCGAGCACGCCACGGTGTCGCTCGGCACGGCGTGGGGCGGCGAACTGCTGCTCGAGCGCCGCGACCCATCGAACCCGAAAGACGACCGCCTCCTCGTCATCCTGCCCGGCCAGTCGCCGCCCGAGGACCAGCCGCTCGCCCAAGAAGCCCGCACCGGACAGGGCACCTCCGCGGACATGGTCTACTACGGCGGCGGCATGACCCGCGTCGTCGTCCTGTCCCTCGCCGACCGCGCCAAGCCCGTCATCGAGAGCGAGGCCTGGATCGATGGCAGCCCGTCCGGCACCCGCCTCATCGACGGTGTCGCCCACGTCGTCGTGCAGACCTGGGAGCAGCCGCTCGGCCTGCGCACCTGGGTCGGCCCCAGCGAGGAGGACCTGCAGGCCTTCAACCTCACCTCCAGCCAGTACAGCGCCCTGACCGACGAGGCCCGCCGCCACGTCCGCGAGCAGGTCGCCCTGCGCATCGACGGCGAGAACGTCCGGCTGCTCGACGAGGCAGACCTCGAGGCCCAGCTGCCGACCGTATTGCGCAGCCGCTTCGGCTTCCTCATCCCGGAGCCCGTGTCGGACGGGACCTGCCGCAATGTCCTGTCGCTGCCGCAATCCACCGGCCGGGCGTTCACGACCGTGTTGTCGATCGGCATCGCCGACAAGGCCCTGCCGACCCGCACCGTGCAGGTCCTCGGCGGCAGCGCCATCGTCTACGCCGACTCCGGCGCGCTCGTGCTCGCCTCGCCCAGCCAGGACGCCTGGTGGTTCTGGGCGCAGCCCAACCTCGAGGAGGCCACGGACCTTCTGTGGTTCGACCTCGACGGCCTCGACGTGACGCTGCGCGCCAGCGGCCGCGTCGTCGGCACCGTGCTCGACTCCTTCAGCCTGGACGTGCACGACGACGAGCTGCGCGTCGCCACCACCGTGGGCCAGTGGGCCCGCAACTGGCTCGGAGGGGCCGTCGAGCCGATGGTCAGCCAGGTCATCGTCCTCAAGGACGTGGCCGGGGCCCTCGTGCCGCGCGGCGCCGTCGGCGGCATCGCGCCGACCGAGCGCATCTGGAGCGCGCGCTTCACCGACGACCGCGCCTACATCGTCACCTTCCGCCAGATGGACCCGCTCTGGGTCATCGACCTCGGCGACGACGTGCGCGTGCTCAGCGAACTGAAGATCCCGGGGGTCTCGACCTACCTGCACCCGTTGGACGACGAGACGCTGCTCGCCATCGGCTACGGCGCCGGCCCGGACGGCACGAACATGGACTGGAGCCACATCGAGGTCAGCCTGTTCGACCTTTCCGACCTGTCCAAGCCGAAGCGCGCCGACGTCCTCAGCCTGACACCCGAGTCCGGGTACAGCTGGAGCGGCGCCACGCAGGAGCACCGCGCCTTCACCTACTGGGACGCCATCGACACGCTCGCCGTGCCGGTGACGACCACGATCACGCGGGAGGTCCCCGGTCGATCGGGGAGCTACTGCTGCGAGTACGTCAGCGAGCAGCACATCGGCCTCGACCTCGTCCACGTCGACCGCGAAGCCATGCAGCTCAACCTGCACGGCGAGGTCGACCAGGACCACCTGGCCACCTCCAACAGCTACGGCCCCGGCATCGAGCGCAGCTGGTTCCTCGGGTACCCCGACACCGGCCCCGTGAGCGTCTACTCGATGAGCGTCCTGGGGGTCACCTCGAACGACCTGGACACCCTGGTGGGCCAAGCCACCGTGGCGTTCCCGCAGCCGGAGCCCATCTACTACGACTAGGCCAGATACGACTAGACCAGACTGGGTTGCGTGAACCCGTCAACGCCCGGACTGCAACCTCGAAGGCAAGCTTCCATAGGCGAGGAGTCGTTTGGCCGCCGCGATGATGGCCCTGCTCCCGCCTGTCCAGGACCGGCGCCAGCTCTACCTGGGCCTCATGTCGGCCGTCCTCCTGTGGACGGCATCCCTGGCGTTGGCGCACTAGCGGCCGCTAGCGAGACATGTCCTAACGGCGAAGAGGTTCTAGTCTCCCAGGCGCATTCGGGGAGCATGGAAACGGACACCCGCCGCTTCGACATGCTCGCCGGCCTGCTCGCCGTCCTCGCCCTCTGGGCCGTCGCCATCGCCTTCGTCCTCTAGGCCCGCGCCGGGACCCAACGGATTCAAGACCGGCGGCCCGGCTCGTCCCTCGTGGCCACGGCCAAGAAAGCCAGCAAGACCGCCAAGGCGGGCGCCAAGAAGACGACGCGCAAGGCGCCGCCGCCCGCCGAGCCCGAAGCCTGGGCCACGCCGGCGCCGGCCCCCGCCGCCGCGCCCACGGCCGCTTGGCAGGCGGCGCCCGGGATGCGCCCGGACGAGGAGCGCACGTACGCCATGCTGCTCCACCTGTCGGCCCTCGCGGGGCTGCTGATCGGCGGCGGATTCATCCTCGGGCCGCTCATCATGTGGCTGATCAAGAAGGAGTCCTCGCCGTTCGTCGACCGGCACGGACGCACCGCCGTGAACTTCCACCTCAGCCTCCTCGCCTACGCCATCGGGGGCGCCGTGCTCATCGGCATCATCGCCATCGCCACCCTTGGGCTCGGGGTCCTGCTGCTCATTCCCGTGATCATCCTCGGAGCCATCGCCCTGGCCGTCCTGGCCGTCGTCTTCCCCATCATCGCCTGCCTCCGGGCGCAGGCCGGCCTGGAGTACGCCTATCCGATGAGCATCCGCTTCATCCCGCCCCCGGGCACCCCTTAGCAGGCACCCCCACGCTTATCTGACCCCCTCCTGTGGCCGCGGCATGGCCCGGGAAGTGCCCGTCGCGGAGCACATGGACAAGCAGCTGGCGGCCGGCCGCAAGGTCATCGCCAACGACGCGCAGAGCCGCGCCCTCTTCGCCCAGCTCAAGTCCGAGTGCCCGGACGTCGACGAGGACGCCATCGTGCGCTCCTTCGCCACCCCCGGCTTCGGCACGAAGAACGTCGAGGCCGCCGTCGTGGCCACCGTGCGCCAGAAGCAGTTCAACGCCTCCAACAAGGGCGGCAAGGTCAAGGACATCTACGACCACCTGCTGCCGCCCAAGCTCGCCAAGGAAGTCCGCGACGACCCGGAGTACCGGGCGCAGTTCGCCGACCTCCTGTCCGAGATCGAGGAGGAGTTCCAGGCGGACGGCGGCATCAACGACGTCGACCTGCGCAAGGAGATCGAGGCGGCGCTGAAGGAGTAGGCGGCCGACCCGTGCAAGTCCTGCGCGACCCGACCCCCGAGGCCGCGCTCGAGTTCCTGCGCACCGAGCTAGCGGGCCTCGCCTCACGCCGCGGCCACCTCGTCCAGGCCGTGGCCGACTGCCAGGTCCACTACCAAGGCCGCGCCCGCAGCCTGCTCAACCGCGGCGAGCGCCTGCTCTTGCTCAAGCCGGACGGCACGTTCCTCGTGCACACGTCGGAGAAGGCCAAGCCAGTGAACTGGCAGCCACCGGGGGCCACGTTCTCCGCCGCCCTCGAGGACGGCCACGTCGTGCTGACGAGCTACCGCGTCAAGCCGGAGGAGATCGTCAAGGTCACCTTCCACAACATCACGCTGCTGTGCTCCGTCCCTCTGCGGGACGGCGCCGAGCTCGCCCTCGTCGGCACCGAGGACGACCTGCAGAAGCTCCTCTTCGAGCACCCGGACCTGGTGGAGGAGGGGTTCGTGCCGCGCCGCCGTGAGCGCGACACGGACCGCGGCTTCTACGACATCGACGGCGACGACGCGCAGGGCCGCCGCCTCATCGTCGAGGCCAAGCGCACGACGGCCGGCGTCTCCGAGGCGCAGCAGCTCTGGCGCTACGTCGAGGACCTGCGCCGCAGCAACCCGACCATCCGCGGGATGCTCGTCGCGCCCAGCGTCGCTCCCAAGGCGCGCAACGTGCTGCGCGACCACGGGCTGGACTGGAAGGAGCTCGACTGGGACGAGGTCCTGCCGCAGGTCGAGGCGATGCGGCGCGGCGGGCAGAAGAGCCTGGGCTCGTTCGCCTGACGCCTTTCACGCGGAACGCGCGGAAAACGCGGAACAACAATGGTTCCGCGGCTTCCGCGGTCTCCGCGTGACGTGCGTCACTGCGGCGGCTGCGGGACGTCTTGGCCCGAGGAGAAGCGCCAGTCGGCCGGCGGCGTGTAGCCGTAGAAGACGTGCGTGTAATGGTTGAACTTCTGCTCCAGCGTCAGGCCCCAGCCGTTGCCGAGGCACCAGATGTTGCCCAGGACCGGGTCCGGGACCGGGGTGCAGACGTCGTCGAGGCCGGCGTCGGTCTCGTCGAGGTCGGAGTTGAAGACGCGGATGTAGAGCCCAGTGCCGTTGCCGAGCCCGATGGTGTCGATGACCGTCTGGTTCGCCTGCAACAGGAGCGGGGACGTCCCGTCGACCTCGTGGTCGCAGAACAAACCGCAGCCGCCGCTGTAGGAGTACATGAGGGCGAGCTCGTCGCCCAGCTGCTGCGTGGACTCCCACACCATCTCGGTCTGCACCCAAGCCGGGCGACGGGTCAGGTCGTAGGTGATCTGCGTGTTGTCGTTGAGCGTGTCGCCGCCGACGAAGCACAAGGCCACGCCGACCGGGGGCGTCGTGACGCCGCATTCCAGGTAGCCCTCGAACTGGTAGACCTCGACGTACGGGCGCGTCGCCGGGTTGACCGCAAGGAGGACCTTGACGATGGCCGGCTCGGCGACGCCGGCGACGACGTCGGTGGAGGTCTGGGTGGCGTTGTATCCGGCCTTCTCGACCCTGAGGAAGTAGGTGCCGGGCTCGAGGGCGTCGAAGCCGAAGGTGCCGGCGTCGGTCGAGAGCGTGGTCTTGTCGCCGGGCGTCAGGAGCACGTTGGCGCCAGCGATGGGGCGGATGGCGTCGTCGACGACGATGCCGCGGATGATGCCCGTGGAGGCCGTGGCCTGCAGGCCGAGGTCGTTGAAGTCGGCCACCGGCTCGTCGCCATTGTCGGCGCCTTTCGAGGTGCAGCCGGCCAAGAGGGCCGTGACCAGCGCCAACGCGATCCATCCACGCATGCGCGAAACGTCGCGTCCGAATGGATAAGCGTTGCCGATGCGGCCGCCCGGATGGGACCCCTGGAGCCGGCCTAGGCCGGTGGTACCGGCTCGCCGTCCACGGAGAACTGCCAGCCCTCGGGGGGGTGGAAATTGTAGAACACATGGATGTACACCGTGAAGCGCTGTTGCCACTGCACGCCGACGCCCCAAAGCAGGCCGCCCGGCGGCTCGGTGGCGGAGTTGTGCGCCGTGAAGATGATGGTGCGCAACGGCTGGCCGGCGCCGACCTCGTTCTCCGCCAGGAGGTCCTTTTCGGCCGCCAGGACGAGGGGGGATGGACCCTCGATGTCGACGTAGTCGGTGTTGGTGTCGTCCTTGCGCCAGTTGAACGACAGCTCGTCGCCGAGCGACTGGGTGGACTCCCACACCAGCTCGCCCTGCGCGTACGTCGGGGTGCCCGAGGTGAGCTCGATGTCGTACAGCGTGTCGTCGTTGCTCAGGTCGCCCGCGAGCGAGCAGAAGTTGCGGCCCTCGACGAAGTAGCGCGCCGAGCAGTCGATGAAGCCCTCCCAGGTGTAGGCCTCGAAGAACGGCGAGGTGCCCGGGTCGCGCGTCATCAGGACCTTCACGATCGCAGGTTCGGCGACGCCGGCGACCACGTCGGTCGAGGTCTGCGCGGAGGTGTAGCCGAGCTTGCTCGCCTGGACGAAGTACGTGCCAGCGGTCAGGTCGTCGAACCCGAAGACGCCGTCATCGGCGCTCTTGGTCTCGCGCGGGCCGCCCTCGGTCTGCACGACCAGCAGGACGCCGCCGA
>JAXDQQ010000027.1:0-3425 GCA_034667805.1 Thermoplasmata archaeon
CGGCCGACCAGGCCAGGGCAGCCAACGGCACGAGCGCGATGGAGAGCGCGAGCGACACGACGGCGCGCTCGAGGAGGCCTTGCCGAGCGACGTCCGGACCGGCAGCCTCCAACGCCCGCGCGGGTCGCGCGCGTGGGCCCCAGGCGGGCCAGAAGGCGAGGCTCCACGCCCATCCGGGCAACAGGAGCACCGCGGGCAATCCGACGAGCAGCCGGAGGGCCTCCAGGACGTTCACGCGGAGCCTCCCGTCCACTGCCAGAGGTTGACGCCGCCTTCGGTCGAGACGAGGGTGAAAGCAGGCTCGTGCACGCTCTCGCGGCCCCAGTCCGGACCGGATTCCTCCACCTGAACGACGTACAGGGTCCGGGCCTCGTATGGCGCGACGAAGTCGGCGACGCCGCCCTCGTCGAGGCCCGACCAGAAACGGTCCCAGTCGGCCTTGTCGTGCGGGTCGTCGAACAGGCCGGGGCCGAACGTGCGGTGTCCGCTCTCCGCAAGGACGTAGGGGGCCCGCAGGTTGTCGGCCACGAACGTCGCGTCGGCGGGAAGGGAGCGCAACTGCTGGATGGCGCCGAACTGGGCAGGCGTGACGAAGACGTGCGGCGTGGAGGGCTCGACGATCCCTGCGATCGCGGGCGCGGCCGCAAGGGCGACCAGCACCGCCGTCGCCCCCCATGCCCAGCGGCGGGGCACCGTGGCGACGAGGCCCACGCCCGCCAGAAGGACGGCCGCAAGGTCGGCCATGAGGAGGAAACGCAGATGGAGCGGCAGGCGAAGCACGACGTACAAGCCGGTGACGGCGAGGACCACGGCCGGCAAGCGCAGGGCCAGGCGACGCCAGGCCAACGCCATGGCGACCAAGGCCAGCGGCAGGTATGCGGCGGCGGCCGCGAGGTATTCGCCACGCTCGAGGAACGTCCCGCCCGAGCCGCTCGGCCCGGTGGCCAGGGTGGCGACCGACTCCTGCGCCACGGTTGAGCCGGTGGCGAGGAACGTCTCGGGCCATGCCAGCCAGACCGGCAAGGCGAGGGCCACGCCGGCGCCGGCCGCAAGCGCCCAGCCGCGCCATTGCGTGCGGAGGCGCATGGCGGCGACGATGGGCAGCGCCAATAGCGCGAGCAGGGCCGTCGGCCGGTTCAGGATGGCGACGCCAGCGAGCAGCACGCCGGCCGGGATCCAGGCGCGCCGGCCAAGCAGCAGGAGGGCGACGAGGAACAGGAGCAAGGCCACGACGTTCTTCTCGTACAGGTAGGCGTAGGCCTCGATCTGGGTGACCGAGACCGCGGCAAGAAGCGCCGTGACGGCCGCGGCACGGTCGCCCGCCAGCGGGCGCACGGCAACGAAGGCGGCCGGCACGAGGGCACAGGCGAGAAGGGACCACAAACCGGTCAGGTGCTGGCCCGCGCTGAGGCCTGCCACGCCGTGGAGGACCCCGTGGAGCGCGGGCAACGCGGGCTCGAACTGCAGGTCCAGCCAATGCGGTGGGTCCGATGGCACGCCGCCCTCGTAGGCCTCGAAGGCGGCCTTGTAGAAGCCGTAGTCGTACCCGAGCGGGACCCCGGCATGCAGGGCGGCCCAGAGGCGCAACCCGAGCGCGATGACGACCGCGCCGGCGAGGGCGGCTGAGGCCGCCATGCGGTCTTGCGCCAAGGGCGTCCGCTCGGCGGGGTCCCTGCGCAGGACGTACGCGCCGACCGCGACGCCGGCAGCAAGCGCCAGGAGCCCGGACCGCCGGCCGAGGGCCGGCAGGAAGCCCACCAGCGCCAGGACCACGGCGAGGAGCCACAGGATGACGACCTGCCAGGCGACCCAATGGAGGATCCCTGGAGGGCGGTCGCCGCGCATGCGCGGCCGTCAGCCTTGCTGCTGCGGCGAGCCTGCGGCGGGCGCCGGCTCGTCGGCCGGGTACACCTCGTCGGTGCCTTCGCGGCGGCCGGCCAGAGCGCGGTTCTGGACCAGCACGAGCGTGAGCGCGAAGGCCGCGAAGGCCACCACGGCGAACCCGACGAGCCAGACCCATAGGGGCAGCGCGCTGCCGCCGGACGTTGCCGGGTTGGGCGTCCAGCCGAAAAAGGCCACGGCCGACGAAGCGTCCGCGAAGAAGCCCTGCTCGGCCGTCAGGCCCTCGTAGTAGGTGACGCGGTACTGCGTCGTCGTCTTGCCGGCGGCGTCGAAGTAGGACGTCTCGTCGCCGTCCAGGCTGGAGGCCAGGACGAAGGGGCTGTTGCTGGCCCACAGCTGGTAGCCCAGCGGCGTGCAGTCGGGCGCCTGCCAGCTGAGAAGGTTGCCGCCCTGGCTCCGATGCGTGACGACGAGCGTGTCGCTGCGGTCGTGGTCGGCCGTGCACGGAGGCTCGCCCGGCGCCGGGGGTCCGGTCGACGGCGGCACCGTCGGGGTCGGCGGGACCTGGGGGCCCGGCGTGTCGGGCAAGGCCGCCGGCGTGTCGTCGGCCGGCGGAGCCTGCGACCCGCCGCCTCCGCCGCCTGAGGCGCCGTTGGAGCCCGCGCTCCCCACGGGGTCCACGTCAAGCACGGTGACCTGGACCGTGTCCAACCCACTGCGCTGGCCCGCGTCGACGCCTTGCAGCTGGAAGGTGAGGACGATGGTGGAGGCGGTAGGCGGCGCGGTGAAGGTGGCGTCGAAACCGGCGGCCGGCGTGAGCACCACGACCGGCTGCCCCGTCTGCAGGACCTGCGTCCAGGTCCCCGTGGCCAGGTCGCCGTCGGCGTCCGTGACGAGCCCATCGAGGAGGACGGACGCGCCCTCGTTGACGGTCTGGTCGAGGCCGGCGTTGGCCACCGGGGCATGGGTGCCGCCGGCGCCGACGTTGCGGACGAGCACGGCGACGTCGTCCTGCGAGGTGAGCTCGCCGTCCGAGACCTGCAGGCGGAACGTCAGCGTCGTGTCAAGGTCGACGTTGGGCGCCGTGAAGCTGGGCGTCGGCGTCAGCGAAGCGGTGAGCTGGACGACCGGGCCGGGGCCGATCTGGGACCAGGAGTAGGTCAGGGTCGCGCCTTCGGGGTCGCTCGAGCCGATGCCCGACAGGATGACTGGCAGGCCTTCGTCGGTCTGGAGGTCGGCGCCGGCGTCCGCCTCGGGCGCCTGGTTCCCGACCTGCTGGCCGGTGATGGAGAAGCGGCTGGCGTGATCGCCTTCGATGCCCACCAAGTAGGCTTGCGCGAGACCGGGCGTGACCTTCATGTCGAAGGCGAAGGCGCCGTCGTCGAGCGCCGAGCCCGTGACGAAGTCGAAGGGGAAGGCAAGGTAGCAGGTGTCGACGGCGCCGAGCAAGGATCCGCCCAGGCAGTCGGTGCCGATGAAGGAGTCGACGATGCCGAAGGCCGCGTATGGGCTCTCGGCCGTGAGGCCGGTCGCCTGGCCGACGACGGCGTCGTCCTTGAGCAAGGTCACGGCGACGTGCGGCT
>JAXDQQ010000028.1:0-2890 GCA_034667805.1 Thermoplasmata archaeon
CGCCGCGAGTTCTTCCTGCCGGCCGGGACCACGAACCTCACCCTGGAGTGGTTCTTCGCCGACAACGGCAACCTCGGGCCCTCGGGTCCGCAAGGCGACCTCGGCCGCGCCAAGCTGACCTCGGTGGTGTCGGCCATCGTCCTCGAGTTCGACGGCATCCGCCTGCCCGACCCGACGGGCGCCAGCAGCGCCGAGCGGGTCAACGAGACGTCGCGGCTTGGGACGGTCCACCATTGGGTCAACGCGACGGTGCCGGACGGCGCCACGGGCGACCGGCGCTCGTCGCTCCTGACCTTGGAGGTGCGGCGCGGGCCGACCCTGGTCGAGACCGTCGGCCCGAAGGGCGCGCTGCCGGACGAGCAGTTCATCGCCAGCCGCGTCGGCGACCGCATCCGCTACACGGTCGGCACCGACTCGATCGCCCAGCAGGGCCCCGGCGTGTACAGCTACCAGTTCGCCACGGTCCGGGCCTTGCCTCCGGCGCCGCCTCCGGGCGACCCGTCGCACATCTACACGTTCTACTACATCCTCGCGTTGTTGCCGCTGGTCGCCGCGGTGCTGGCCATCCACCAGGCGAGCCTGTACGTCCGGCAGGCCGAGGGCGCCTACCGCCGCACGGCTTGGCCCGTCTTCATCGCGGTCCTGCTCGTCGTCGCGTACTACTTCCTCCTCCTCGGCTACTCGTTCTTCGGTGTCGGGCCGGACCGCATGTCGACGCAGCCCGTGGGGCGCGAGCCGGCGCTGATCTACATCCAGTTCATTCTCCTGCTCTTGATGCTGGCCGGCTCGGCGCTGGCCGTGTCGCGCACCCTGATCCGCACCATGCGCCGCGACATCGACGAGCGCCGGTCCAAGGAGGAGCAGCTGCGCCGCTCCAACGAGGAGCTGGAACGCTTCGCCTACGTCGCCAGCCACGACCTGCAAGAGCCGCTGCGCAAGGTGGCCGGCTTCACGGCCTTGCTGCAGAAACGCTACCGGGGACGGCTGGACAAGGACGCCGACGAGATCATCCAGTACGCCGTCGACGGCGCCACGCGCATGCAGATGCTCATCAAGGACATCCTGGCCGACTCGCGCATCGGCAGCAAGGACCTCGACCGTGTCGCCGTGGACGCCAATGCCACCATGACGCTGGTGACCTCCGACCTGGGCGAACAGATCAAGGACGAGAAGGCGGAGGTCAAGTGGGACGACCTGCCCACCTTGCAGGTCGATGCCAGCCAGATGCGGCAGATCCTGCAGAACCTCGTCGAGAACGCCATCAAGTACCGCCACCCGAAGCGCCGCCCCAAGGTGCATGTCTCCGCGGCGTCGGACGGCGGCGCGTGGCACTTCATGGTCACCGACAACGGGCAAGGCATCCCGGAGGACAAGCACGAGGAGATCTTCGGCATCTTCCGCCGCTTGCACGGCCTCGAGCAGCCCGGCACAGGCATCGGGCTGGCCGTCGCCAAGAAGGCGGTGGAGCGCCACGGCGGCAAGATCTGGGTCGAGTCCGTCCCCGGCCAGGGTTCGACCTTCCACTTCATCCTGCCGCGCGGCCAGTCCGACGGCGGCCCGCGCTGGACCGCCAAGCCGCAGGACACCGCGGGGGCGATGCCCTCCTGAGGTGGACCATGGGGGGCCGACAATCCTTAAGGAACGGAGGCCCTGGAACCGACGCGATGCGTGGTCGGTCGGGCGGTGAAGCCTTCGGCAGGACGCCTCGCCTCCCGTCCCTGCTGGCCGTCCTCCTGCTGCTGCCTTTGTTGCCGATGGTCTCAGCCCAGGAGCCGCCCCCAGAGCACCAGGTCACGGTCATCGGCTCGAGCATGAGCCTGTTCCAGGAACCCGGCTTGGAGACCATGATCGAGAACGACCAAGTGGACACGGATTGCACGGGCGCACGCACGCTCACGCGCGACCTCGTGAACCGCACCTTCACCTTCCGCGACCCGTTCCAAGACACCGACTGCACCGAGGCCCAGTTCGTGATGCGCATCCCGGTCGGGGCCACCTCCCTCGTCGTGAACTTCACCGCCGACCGCCAAATCGGCCAGGCCGAGTCCGCCGTCCCTGGAGTGCAGGGTCTGCCTCTTGTCCCCAACATGGTCGAGCAGTTCCGGTTGAGAGGGCCAGACGGCGTCATCGGATTCGCCGACCTGTTCGACAAGCAGGATGCGCCGTCCCCTCCGGTCACGTTCACCCTCGAGTATTCGTTCCCCCTCGGCCTCCAGACCGTGACGCTGGGCTGGTTCTTCAAAGACGAAGGGGCCACGTTCCAAGAACAGCCTCTCCGCGCCGGCCAGGTCTTCAACGCGACCGTCACCAACATGACGGTGACCTGGCCGGCCCTGCCCTTGCTGGAGCCTACCATCTTGGTCGGGCCTGAGGAGATCAGGGAAGAGGACCGCGTCGCCGTGGCGCACGTCTACACCAACGTGACGCTGCCGGACCTGGCACCGCTGATCGTCGGCAAGACGGCCGGCCTCCGCCTGACGGTGGCGGCCGGGCCCGACCTGGTCGGGTTGCTTGGCCCGCGCGGCCCGATGGACGTCGAGGGGCTGTCGAGCGTCGAGGGCGGCCGCCGCCTGGAGCTCAGCCTGAACGGCACCGTGCTCGCGGAGCAGGGGTTCGGCACCTACACGTTCGACTTCCTCACGGCCCGCACCCTCGCCCCGCTGCCCCCGGTCTCGGCCCCGTCGCGCGTCTATCCCATGTTCTGGGCTCTCCTGCTGCTGCCCATCCCGGCGGCCGTGCTGGCGACGTACAGCTCGAACGCGTACCGCCGTGAGGCCGAGGGCCCGTACCTGCGCACGGCGCGCGCCGTGCTCGGCGCCATCGTGGCGATCGTCGTCTACTACGTCGCCATCGCCCTGTACGCCCTGATCTCCATCGGCCAGCGCGAGAT
>JAXDQQ010000029.1:0-2986 GCA_034667805.1 Thermoplasmata archaeon
CGAGCGTGCCCTGGTTGAGGACACGGATGGCGTGGGCCGCCGTCGGCAACTGCACGGCGGGGACCGCGGGGACGGCGCCAAGCTGGCTCAGGACCTTGAGGAAGTCGGGGTCGGTGACCTTGACGGCGGTGCCTGGGGCCAGCGAACCGAAGCCCGTGATGCGGATGTCCTTGGCCTGCGACATGCCGCACGTCGGGTTGGGGGCCGCGCCGCTGACGGTGTCCTGGCGGATGGCCAGGTAGACGGTCTCGCCCGGCGAGACGGCGCCATTGGCGTCCATGTCGAGGAAGCACGGGATGAACACCTTGGCGAAGGTCGCGGGTGCCGCGAAGGTGCCGGAGACCGCCGAGCGGACCGAAGGGGCCTGCTGGTAATCGTAGTCGTTCTTGTCGACGACCGTTCCGAACGAGTAGGTCGCCTGCGCGGCGGGCACGAGGGTCAGGAGGACAAGGGCCGCAGCAGCGGCAGTCAGCATGAGGCGGTGGGTCGCCATTGTCCGCCACGCCGCTCCGCCCGGGTTCAAGGTTCCCACCAGAGACTCCCGTGCCGTCGGTTGCCACAAGGGTCCACAATACTCCTATTGAGGCCGGGCCCGGCCGCTCCTTCCCTTTGGCCGCCGTCCCCTGCGTCCCGGGGTGGCCATTGAGTCTCAATAGACGATTGAGGGAACATCCAAGCGACGTCCGCGGGCCTTCTGGGTCAACCCATCTGGGTGACCCTTCCATGACCAGCAAGCGAATCCCCATCCTGGCCCTCGCGGCCATCGCCGCCTTCGTCCTGGCCGGCTGCTCCGGCAGCACCAGCGACAACGGCGGAGACTCCAACGACGGCGCGACCGACACCAGCGGCTCGACCGGAGGCGCTGGCGGCGCCGACCCGGGATGCCCCTCCGGCGGCTCCAAGACCAAGCTCGTGCAGGCCGGCAGCTCCACCGTGCTGCCCATCGCCGAGGCGTGGGCGGAGGAGTTCGCCCGCTGCATCAACGCCGACATCACCGTCGGCGGCGGCGGCACCGGCGCGGGCTTCCAGAAGTTCTGCCGCGGCGAGCTCGACATCTCCGATGCCAGCCGGCCCATCCGTCCGGCCGCCGCCCCCGGCGCCGCGCCGAGCGAGACCGACACCTGCAAGGCCGCCGGCATCGAGCCCTTCGAGGTCCAGATCGCCATCGACGGCCTGTCCATCGTCGTCGCCGACGACAACACCTTCGTGCAGTGCCTCACGGTCGCCCAGCTCAACAAGATCTGGACGGCCGACAAGTCGAAGCAGGTCAGCAAGTGGAGGCAGCTCGACCCGAGCTGGCCCGACGAGACCATCGAGCTCTTCGGCCCCGGCACCGACTCCGGCACGTACGACTACTTCCGCGAGGTCATCGTCCGCGCCATCGACGGCAGCACTGCCGAGCCGCGCAGCGACTTCACGCCGAGCGAGGACGACAACGTGCTCGTGCAGGGCGTCGCCTCGAGCGAGCACGCCATGGGCTACTTCGGCCTGGCCTACTTCGAGGAGAACCAGGACAAGCTCAACATCGTCAAGGTCGACGACGGCAAGGGAAACGGCTGCGTCGAGCCCACCCCGGCCAACGTCGAGTCCGGCAAGTACGCGCCGCTGAGCCGCCCGCTTTTCATGTACACGGACGGCAAGCCCTCCGGCACCATGCAGGCCTACTTCCAGCAGGGCCTGTCCCAGGACGGCCAGGACATCGTGGAGGAGGTCGGCTACATCGGCCTGCCCGCTCCGAAGCTCGCCGAGATGCGCGCCAAGATCGCCTAACGTCCGAAGTCCCCCTCTCCCTTTCCTTCCTCTCCTTCTCCTCTCCTCTTCCTAGGACCGCGTCTCCCCATGCCCCCCGAGACCCCGCCGGCATCCGCTCTCGGCCGAGCGGCGGCTCCGCCGCAGGACGGGTTCGCGCTGCGGTCGCGCCGCTTCTTCCTCAACCAGTGGGCGGAGCGCGGCATCGTCGCCATCCTGTTCATCGCCGCCAGCATCGCGACATTGGCGACCGTCGCCATCTTCTGGACGATGGCCGACAACGGCTGGGAGTTCTTCCGCACGGTGTCCCTCAAGGAGTTCCTCCTCGGGCGTACCTGGGCGCCCGATTTCCAGCCGCGTCAGTACGGCATCCGGCCCCTGCTGACCGGCACCATCAAGATCGCCTTCGGCGCGGCGGCCATCGGAGTCCCGTTCGGCGTCGGGTCGGCGCTCTACATCTCCGAGTTCGCCTCGCCGCGGACCCGCTCCATCCTCAAGCCCGCCATCGAGATCCTCGCTGGCATCCCGTCCATCGTCTTCGGCATCGTGGCGCTCTTCGTCATCGGGCCGTTCATCCAGGGGCTCTTCCACCTCCCAACGGTCTTCTCCGCCCTTTCGGCGACTCTTGCCCTCGCGGTCATGGTCGTGCCCATCATCTGCTCCATCGCGGAGGACGCCCTGCGCGCCGTGCCGCGCGAGCTGCGCGAGGGCGCGATGGCGCTCGGCTCGACGAAATGGGAGGCGACCTGGCAGGTCGTCCTGCCGGCCGCTCGCTCCGGCATCAGCGCCGCCACCATCCTCGGCTTCAGCCGCGCCGTCGGCGAGACGATGGTCGTCACCATGGCGGCCGGGCTCGTGCCCACGAACTCGTGGAGCTACCTCGTGCCCTCGCAGACCATCACGGCGTTCATCGCCAACCGCGCCGCTGGCGACCTGCCGTCCGGGTCCGTGGCCTACCTGTCCATCTTCGCGGTCGGCCTGGCGCTCTTCGTCATCACCTTCGGCATCAACCTGGTCGCCGAGTTCATCCTGGCGCGCTACCG
This sequence comes from Thermoplasmata archaeon, assembly GCA_034667805.1. Taxonomy (GTDB): domain Archaea; phylum Thermoplasmatota; class E2; order JACPAO01; family JAHFTW01; genus JAHFTW01. Next base: position 2,793 of record JAXDQQ010000029.1, read on the forward strand.
CAAGAGGTTCGCATGAGCGACCAGCCGGGCGCCATCGCCGCGCAAGGCTTGGGCGAGATCTCGGCGGCCCGCAGGCTGCGCGGCCGCCTCGGCGTCGGCCTCTTGGGCCTCGCGGCCCTGGCGTCCCTGGGCGTGCTTGCCTGGCTGCTCATCCTCATGCTGAGCAAGGGCTGGACGGCCATCGACTGGCAGTT
>JAXDQQ010000030.1:0-3285 GCA_034667805.1 Thermoplasmata archaeon
GGATGCCGAGGATGGCGCCGAGGATGAGGAAGAGCGTCGAAGCGACGATGCGGCCGGCCTGTTGCAGGAGGACGGTGACCGCCAATCCGAACAGGGCTCCCAGGACGAGCGCGAAGGGGTTGAGCACAGGACGGACGGGCAGGGGTTCAGGAAGGCCATCGTGGGCCATCTTGACGGGTCGGCTCATGTCCGGATAAGGAGTGCCTCCGGCTCTAGAACGTGCGCCCGGCAAGACAGGTCGGGGTCCAGGAAGGCACAGGTCCAGCGAGGGCGGCCGAGGGCGGCCCGGGGTCGTCCACGGACTTCCGTCATCATCCACATCGTCTCCCCGCAATCCTCATCCCCAAGGCGGAGGCTGGTGCGGTTGGCATGCGGGTCCGCTTCAACGACGTGTTCTCCGTCAACGGAGACGGCAGCATCAGCCCCAAGGTGCCCGTGGTCGTCGGCGGCGTCCAGCTCAACCCTGGCATGGACTTCGGACGACGGGTCCGCCTCGGCACCGTCCACTTCGCCGGCGTGGCCGGCCGCGACCTCGAGGTCGAGCAGCAGGCCGGCATCCTCTACCTGGTGCGGCCCTACGTCCCTCCGACGCGCGAGTCGAGGGTCGCGCCGCCCCCGATGGTCTCGGTGATGGCGACGGAGTTCATGCCCATCGAGGCCACGCCGTAGGCCTCCTGGGCCCCTCCTGTTGGTTTCGCCACACCCCACGCGGCCCTGAAGTCTCCTTGGGAGCCATGCCTGGCCATGGGCTTGAAGGCCGTCAAGGGCCGCGACTTCTACCGCAACGACGCCGACCACCCGATGCTGTCGCGGGCCCGGGCGTTGTCGCAGACCAGCCTGGAGGACGAGCCGGGCGCCGCCGACCCGGGCCGCGACGCGTACGGCTCCTGCAAGGTCGTGGAATCCACGGGAGCGGGCGGACTCACCGACTTCACCATGGGCAACACCGTCACCGGCGAGGCGTGGTCGGTCAACCCTTACGCGGGATGCGCCCACGCGTGTTCGTACTGTTACGTCCCGGACACCATCAAGGCGGAGCGGCGCAACTGGGGCACCTACGTGATGGTCAAGAAGGACCTGCCCACGCGCCTGGCCCTGGCGATGCAGAAGTCGCGCAAGCACACCGTCTACTTCTCCACCGCCACCGACCCGTACCAGCCGGCCGAGGCGGAGCACCGCATCACGCGCAAGTGCCTGCAGGTGCTGGTCCGCAAGGACTGGCCGGTCGAAGTGCTCACCCGCAGCCCGCTCGTCTCGCGCGACCTCGACCTCTTGACGCAGCTGAGCCAGGTGCGCGTCGGCCTGAGCATCCCGATGCTCGACGATCGCCTGCGCAAGGTCCTGGAGCCCAACGCGCCGCCCATCGCCGCCCGTCTGCGAACGTTGCGCAAGATATCGGACGCCGGCATCCCGACGTTCGCCAACTACACCCCGGCCTGCCCGCCGACGACGCACGACGCCGCCGCGGTCGCCAACACGTTCCTGGCGGCCGGCGCGCAGTGGGTCAACAGCAAGGGTTGGCAACGCATCGAGACGACGATCGCGCCGGTGTGGGAGCGGCTGCGCACAACGGAATGGGAGTGGGTGACGAGGTTCTTCGCCAAGCAGGCGACGCAGGAGGCCTGGCACCACGAGCTCGCGGCCGCGTTCCGCAAGGTCGGGCTGCCGCTCTCCAAGCCGTTCTTCAATCCGCCGTTCGAGTGGATGATGCCTGGAAGTCCTGCCAAGGACTTCCAGGCCGACCTGACCGACGAGGGCCTTCGCCGGTTCGCGCCGCTGCCGATGGCGGCGCCGGCAAGGCCGCGGCCGCGGACGCTGGTCGCGCCGCCGCGCTGATGCGCCAGGCGCGGCGATCGTCCCTCCCACATGTGCGGCGGCCGGCGGGACGAAGTCGTCCGGAGGCAAACGGAGGGCAATGAACTCCCACGACGCGGCCCTGCTGCGCTGCACGGACTGCGGGTGGACCGTGCGCGGCTGGGACATCCCCGAGGGCGCAGCCGTCGCCGACGTGATGTGGGTGCATCGGCAAGGCGCTTGCGCCAGCGCCCAGGGGCGTGGTTGGCGGGGCTTCGAGGCCGCTGGCTCGGAAGCGCTCTGACGGACCGGCCAAGCCGAAGGCCGCCAACAGGAGGCGACGCCGACCCGGGCGCCCCACCAGACTCATATACCGCCCCTTAGTCGGCCAACCCAATTAGGAGACTGCAGACATGGCCTTCGCTGAAGCCGTCAACCGCCGCCTGAAGAAGAAGATCTGCCTGAACTGCAACGTCACCAACGCCTTCGGCGCCAAGCGCTGCCGCAAGTGCCACCGCCCCGAGCTCCGCATCAAGGCCGTCGAGGCCCGCGGCGGAACCGCGTAGATCCAGCCGAATCACCGGTAGATTCAGTCGTGACCTAGCCGGAGCTTTCCGGCTCAAAGGTCCCGCAGGGTTTCGTCGTCCCACGGACCGGTCTGCCGGAGAATCGCGGCCAAAGTCCCGACCTTCAGGACCGCGTGCCGTGGCACGGCGACCTGGACCCCTGCCTTCGACACGATGGTGTGCCGGCCGCCCTCGCGCGCGACCACCCAGTCGTGCCTGCGCAAGAACCGGACCAGCCGGTCATGCGTGACGTCGCGCGGCAGCTTAGGCATCCACGTCGACCGTCTCGAGAGTCGTCGCTCCCTTGTTCAGGGCCTCTTCGCGACGCACTTCAAGGATGAGTTGGATGGCTTCCTGGATGTTGGCCAGGGCCTCCCGTTTCGTGTCGCCTTGCGAGATGGCGCCGGGGAGCTCGATGCATTGCACCGTGTAGCCTCCCTCCGGCTGCTTCTCCAAGGCGACCGTGAACTTCATCGTGTGCGTCATTGGTTTGCGCGCCTTCTGCTTTGTGGCAGGCAAAGGGTGGAGCCCGGTTGAGGGGCGTCGGCCAACGCCTGGCCTTGCACTCGCTCGCCCGTTCCATCGGGCGGCAAAAGGTATCCCCTGGCAGCACCCAGTGGTGGCCATGGAAAGACGGCGCATCGTCGCCATCGGGCTGGCCGTCGCCTCGTTCCTGCTGGCCGCAACGTTCGGGATCGTGACCGCGGTCTGCGGTGGTACGGAACAAGGCTCATCGGCCGACGAGTCCGGCAACACCACGTCCTACGGCCCACGTTGCGTCTCCGCGTTCCATCCGCTGGCCCCGGTGTGGGCCGTCTTCGCCCTGCTCGGGGTCGCCAGCCTCTGGCTGTGGCGCGCCTGGCCGGTCGTGGTGCTGGGCGCCGTGGGGCTCGCCCTCGGCGTCGTCTCCGGTTTCAGCGCCGGG
>JAXDQQ010000031.1:0-3169 GCA_034667805.1 Thermoplasmata archaeon
TACTGGGCGTCCCTCAACGAGGGCAGCATCCACCACACCTGGCAGGACCTGACGACCTACGACTGGATGGACGTCAAGGTGCTCACGGACCAGATGCCCATCCTCGACCTCACCGTCGGCACCGACGACGCCCTGTACATCGCCACCGTGGACGGCATCCTCAAGGTCGGCCTGCCGAACGTCGACGTCGGCAACGTCGGCGGAACGGCGCCCGAGGTGAACTTCGGCGGCGCGGACGGCAAGGCAGAGGGTTCGCACCCTGGCATCCTGAAGCCGGGGTCGGAAGAGCAGGCGAACGTCCCGAAAGGCATCGGGGCGGCGCCGTTCGTCGCGGTGCTGGCGGCCGTTGCCTTGGCCCTGATGGTGCGGCGAACCCGATCGGGCTGACCTGGTCCACGCCGGCGCCTGCGCCATCCGCTTGACGAAGCAGGCCGCCGTGCGGTCTATCCCGCAACCTTTTCGGGAGCCCTGGCATGGTCTCGCACGTGAGTAGTTTCAGCGTCATCGTCGAGCAGGACGAGGCCGGCTGGTTCATCGGCTACGCGCCGGAACTTCCCGGCTGCCACACGCAGGGACGCACCCGCGAGCAGCTCCTGGAACGCATGAAGGACGCCATCACGCTCTACCTGGAGGCCGGCGGCAAGCCGGAACCCGGGCACCGCGTCGTCGGCATCGAGCGGGTCGAGGTCCCCGCTTGACGCGGTTGCGTCCGATTCCCTTCCGAAAAGTCCGCAAAGCCCTCGACCGCCTGGGGTTCCATTCCGTCCGCCAGACAGGCAGCCACGTCATCTTCCAGCATGCGGACGGGCGCTTGGTCGTGCTCCCACGCCACGACCGCGAGGACATCCGGGTCCCGCTTCTGCGCATCATGCTCACGCAGGGACGGATCGATGCCAAGGAGTTCATGGACCTTGTTTGACGCGCCTCCCGGCCATTTGCAAGCAGGGCAAGTGTCAAATATGACAAGTGGCAAATCTGACTTGATGATGCGTGCTCCCGCGATGCGCTCCCCGGTGCCTGGCACCGACAAGCTGCTCGAGGTCGAGGCCATCATCCGCAAGGCGACCTGGGCCGGCGAGACGCCGATGAGCCTTAACGAGATCAAGCGGCGAATGAGCATCGCCAACCCGCGCCATGCCCAGGTGCGCGACCTGGTCGACGTCTTGGTCTACCTCGGCCGCATCTCGGAGACGCCGAAGGGCGTGGAGTACACCTACATGGAGCCTGGCGCTCTGGCCAAGCTCGGTCCGCTGACCAAACTATGACCTGGGACGTCGGCGCCACCGCAGTCCACTAGCCCAACCCTCATCTAGAAGGTCCTTGTCGGCCGACCTGGGCCCAGATGGAACTCTTCGGTTACATCCTGAACTTCGAGGAGCTTCTCCCCAAGATCAAGGAGGCCCACCCAGGCCTCGCCGCCATCGGTCTCCAGTTCCCCGACGGGCTGCGCGACTACGGCACGGAGATCGGGAAGGTCGTGCAGGAAGCTACCGGCGCCATCCCCGTCATCTCGGCCGACCCGTGCTACGGCGCCTGCGACCTGTGCGACGACGAGATGGCCAAGCTCGGCATCGAGGTCATGATCCACTTCGGCCACAGCCCCATGCCGTCGGTGAAGACCGACTTCGGCGTGCAGGTCTACTACGTCCCCGCCCATTCCATCCACCCCATCGAGGAGGTCGTCAAGGCCGCCCTTCTCACCATGAAGGGGCCGCGCATCGGCGTGACGACGACGGCGCAGCACGTGCACAAGCTCGACGTGGCGGAGCGCCTCATCCGCGAGGCCGGCATGGAGCCCGTCACGATGCTGGGCGACAAGCGCACCGCCCTGCGCGGGCAGCTCCTCGGCTGCAACGTCATCGCCGCCGTCAAGTGCGACGTCGACGAGTTCATCTTCATCGGCAGCGGCGACTTCCATCCCCTGGCCCTCGCCTTGGAGACGGAGAAGCGCATCACCGCTGCCAACCCGTACGACAACACGGTGCGCACGCTCTCCGAGGCCAAGGGCCGCATCCTCAAGCAGCGCTGGGCCGCCATCGGCAACGCGAAGCAGGCCAAGACGTTCGGCATCGTCGTTTCCACCAAGGCGGGCCAGATGCGCTTCAACCTCGCGAAGAAGGTCCTCGCCCAGCTCAAGGAGCACGGCAAGGAAGGCCACATCATCCAGAACAAGCAGATCAGCCCAGAGACGCTGCTCTACTTCCGCCACCTCGACGCCTTCGTCGGCGTGGCCTGCCCGCGCGTGCCCATCGACGACCAGGGCCGCTACAAGCAGCCCTTCCTCACGCCGCAGGAACTCGAGATCGTGCTCGGCATCCGCCCGATGGAGCACTACGTCTTCGACGAGTTCCTCGAGAGTTCGAACTAGGCGCGACCCGGGTTAGACGCTAGAGGAACGACTCGGGCGATTCCTCGCCCTCGTCGTCGCCTTCGCCGCCTTGGTCGTCGCCCTGGTCCTCGTTCTCGCCGTGCGGCGAGCCTTCGCGGTGGCTCTTGCGGCCGCTCGAGGCTTCGAGCGCGAAGCCGCCGCTGATGAAGGCCATGAAGTCGGCCGAGAGGTTCGAGTCCGGCTGGTCGTTGTCCGGGGCCGGCTCGTCCTTGGGAGGCTCGCCTCCGCCGCCGGAGGATCCGGTGTCGGTCTCCTCTTCCTCCTCGGGCTCCTCGGTCACGGCGGCCAGGTCAGGGCCTCCGCCTCCGCCTCCCCCACCGCCTCCTCCGCCGCCCCCGCCGCCTCCGCCACCGCCGCCCCCGCCACCCGCGGTGACGTTGACGTGGTGGCCCGAGGAGCCGAGGCCGCCCTGGTCGTCCTTGACGGTCAGCAGCACGAAGTACGAGCCGGCGGCCGGGAAGGTGAAGTTGGCGTGCGGGCCGTAGAAGGTCGGGTTGATCTGCCAGGTGTAGTTCACGATGGAGCCGTCAGGGTCCGACGAGGCCGTTCCGTTGAAGGAGCAGGCCAGGAGGACGCACTTGCTGGTCCAGCTGGCGACCGGCGGCAGGTTGCCCGGCTCGCCCACGGCGAGGTGGATGATGCGGCTGCGCGACCCGGTGGCCGGCGGCGGCGAGTCGTCGCTGACGGTCAGGACGACGGCGTAGATGCCGGGCGCCGGGAACTCGTGGTCGATGAGGGTGCCGGTGCCGTTGCTGCCGTCGGCGAAGTCCCACTCCCACT
>JAXDQQ010000032.1:0-2887 GCA_034667805.1 Thermoplasmata archaeon
GTCGTCGTTGCCGTCATCCGCCTCGGGGGCGTTCTGGCTGCCGGCAGCGCCAAGGGGAGCCAGGGCGACCAGGGCGGCAACGGCCAGGAAGGCGAGTCGGCGGGCGGACATGCTAGGTCGGACCCAGATTAGGCTCCCGATAAGGTTTCCGCACTTCTCGTCACCTTGGCATTTTCGCCCGGTTTACCCGATAGAAAGGGCCATCCATGGTTCCGCGCTTTTCGACGCATGGCCATGAAGCCGTTCAAGGAGTGGAAGCCGTGGCAGAAGTACACGACCTTCGCCGTCGCGGGAATCCTCGTCCTGTACGGCGTCTTCCTCGCCGTCGCGTTGCCGTCCAACGGGACCAAGGTGCACGCCTACCTCGAAGCGGGGACCCTGTCGGACGGCAGCATGTACTTCCGCTGCGACACCGCCCAGAGCACCCCGGGCGCCTGCGACCCGGCCGGCACGGACGGGAACCCCGACCAGGCGAAGCTCACGGTCCACAAGCGCGACCGCCTGACGATTACCGTCCACTCCGCCGACGGCGGCGGCCGAGCGCACGACTTCAAGATGGACGGCATGGGCTACTTCCTGCCGCCCGAGCGCATGGAGATGGAGATGCACAAGGACACGCAGAGCAAGACCATCACGGCCTGGATGTCCGGCACCTTCCACATCAAGTGCGAGATCCCCGGCCATGAGGGCAAGGGCATGTGGGCGACGCTGGTCGTCAGCTGAAAGGGCCCGTTCGATTCCCCGAGCGCCGTAGAACCTCTTCCCGCCGTCGGCGTCGGCGTCGTGGGCGTCGACGTCATCGACTTGGCGCTCAGGGAATTGTAACTTGGCGGCGCCGGGCGCCGCCCGGCGCGCTTCGCGCGCCGCTTCTCATCTTCGCTGACCTAGATGCGGCCGGAGTCGGCGGAGGAAGACGTTGTTTGGCCCGCGAGGCAGGACGGCGCCGTGACATCCATTCCAGATTCCTGGCGGTTGGCTCATAAACCGCCCCCCTGTCGCGCCCTCGGAGACGGCCCGTTGAGCACCCCCCGGTCCCACGTCGGCGGCAAGAGCCAGTTCCAGTGCATCGTGGTCGGCGGCGGCTTCGCCGGCTGCGCAGCCGCCATCCGCCTCGCCCAGAAGGGCATCAAGACACTCCTGGTCGAGCGCGCCGACGAGGGCGGCGCCAAGAACCTGTCCGGCGGCATCCTGTGGGGCGACGACCTCGCGCAGATCCTGCCCGACTGGCGCGCCACCATGCCGGTCGAGCGCCCCGTCTCCAACAAGAAGGTCGGCTTCCTCTCGGAGAACGGCCCCGCCTTCGTCATCGACTACCACGACCCGTCGCTCAAGACGCAGACCGTCGGCTACGCGGTCCTGCGCGCCAAGACGGACAAGTGGCTCGTCGAGCAGGCCAGGAAGGCCGGCGTGACCGTCATCATGGGCGTCAACGTCGAAGCCCTCCACAAGACGAACGGCCGCGTCACGGGCGTCTGGCAGGGCGGCGAGGTCACCACGGCGGACGTCGTCATCGTCGCCGACGGCGCCAACTCCCGCCTCACGCTGCAAGGCGACCTGCGCCATGGCGACAAGAAGCTCGACATGGACCACTACGCCCTCGGCGTCAAGGAAGTCCTCAAGCTGCCCAAGGGCACCCTCGAGGACCGCTTCTGCATCGGGACGGACGGCGGCATGGCCGGCGAGTTCGTCCTGGGCCGCAGCGACGGCGTGCTGGCCGGCGGATTCCTGTACACGAACCAGGACACCCTCTCGCTCGGTGTCGTCATCAACCTGCGCACGATGAAGGACCAGGGCGAGCTCACGACGCACGACATCGTCGAGCAGTTCCGCCAACACCCCTACATCGCGCAGCTCACGAAGGGCGCCGAGCTCGTCGAGTACGGGGCCCACCTCGTCCCCGAGGGCGGCTACGTCAGCCTGTCCGAGCTCTACGCCGACGGCGTCCTCGTCGCCGGCGACGCGGCCGGGTTCTGCTTCTCGAACGGCATCGTGATCCAGGGCATGAACTACGCCGTGCGCAGCGGCATCGCGGCGGCCGACGCCGTCGTGCACGCCGTCAACAAGAACGATTTCTCCGCCGTCACGCTCTCGCGCTACGAGGGCCTGCTCGAACAGGACGGGACGATGGGCGACTTCCGCCGCTTCAAGAACGTCTCCAAGTTCCTGTGGAACCCGCGCCTGTTCCAGAAGTACCCCGACTTCCTCGCCTCCGTCTTCCGCAGCCTCCTCGTCGCCGAGGGCCCCAAGAAGAAGATGCGCGACCACGTCCGCGCCGCCATGAAGGCCAACGGCATCAAGGCCAGCGACCTCATGGCCGACGGCCTCAACGCGGGGGCGAACCTGTAATGGCGACCCCGGCCGGCCACAACGTCGAGCACGGCGCCGCCAAGCCGCAGAGCCCGCTCGCCAAGATCCCCGTCGTCAACGTCAAGGCCCGCCTGGGCGCGACGAAGTTCGTCACCGACGCGCACGACTACCAGCACATCACCGTCGACCCCGACGTGTGCGACACCTGCCCGCACGAGATGTGCATCAACTCCTGCCCGGCCAAGTGCTTCGAGTTCGTCAACGGACGCATGCAGTTCACCTACGAGGACTGCGTGGAGTGCGGCACATGCGACATCGTGTGCACGCCGGGCTCGGTCAAGTGGCACAACCCACGCGCGAGCTTTGGGGTCAACTACCGCTACGGGTAGCGGATCCAACCGATTTTCGACGGATTCAGCGGATTTTCCTGCCGCTCCGATGGTCCTGGTTCCGCTGAATCCGATGTTTCGCTGAATCCGGCCACATTCCGCTGAATCAAATAGGATGTCCCGGACCGGACCGCCTAACACCACCGAATCATCCTGGGACGCATGAACGCCCCAACGATGGCCGGTGCCTC
>JAXDQQ010000033.1:0-3071 GCA_034667805.1 Thermoplasmata archaeon
TCGACCTGATCGCCGGCTTCGTCGGTTTCCGCGAGCTCCGTGCAATCCGTGGCTGGGCCGTCGTTCGTCGGGCGTTCACGTCATCAACCTCGGCGTGACCTGCCTCGTTTTCGGGTTCGGGTCCCACTCCAGCACGGCATTGCCCGTGCCGATGACCGTGCCATAGCCGTGCAGCTCCGCCGGGTACGTCGGCATGTCCAACGCGGCGAGGAGCCAACTCAGGCAGCCGGCGTCCGCCTCCGAAGTGGCTTGGTCGATGAGGTCGGGGAGCTCGTCGAAGAGCTGCTTTCCCTTGCCGTCGCGCGCCAGGCCGATGGCGTGCATGTCCCACAGGTGCTGGCCCATGTGGTAGATGTGCTCGTGGCTCATGTCCTCGGGGACCTTGGGCTCGCGCGTGAAGTGGCGGTGGCTGATGCTGTTGCTCCCCAGGAGTAGCGCGCGCTTGCCGCTCGCCTCGATGGCCTCGCGGGTCGCCTTGCCAAGGGCCTTCATCTGCTCCTGGCCGACCTCGTTGGAGTAGTCGTTGTAGACGCGGCACGAGCTGATGCCGACGATGGGCTTGTCCCACTTCGGGTTGACGAGGTGGCAGGCGGCGATGGTGCCGTAGTCGACGCGGAAGTCCGGGTTCTCCATGAGCTTCGTCGTGAGGCCCGCCTTTCCTGCGCGGGCGTGGATGTCGTGCGCCAGATCGACGTCGACCTTGATGTCGTAGTCGTAGCGGAACAGGTTGGGGAAGATGGGGTCGACGCTGCGCGACTTGAGGCGCGGCACGCTGAGGAGGTGGTGGCCGACGCGCGTGCGCCAGTGCGGCGAGTGCACGAGGATGACGTCGTACTCGCGGCCGGCGCGGGCGAGGCTGTGGCGCAGGCGCTCGTAGCCCCAGCGGATGGTCTCCCAGCCTCCTTCGGAGCGCGGCTCGTTCTGCTTCGGGTTGTCGGCGTAGACGAGGTGCGGCGGGTGCGGCGTGAGGCAGCCGGCGACGATGCGGCCGTCGCCAGCCCGACGGGCCACGGATTTCACGGATTGCGCGGAGCCATTGGTCTTGCCGGACCTCGTTGGTTTCCGTTTGCTCCGTGCAATCCGTGGCTTGGTCGTCGTCGGGCTCATGCGGATCCGTCCTTGTAGCAGATGTTCCTCGCCTCGGAGTAGAAATCGACGGACCATTCGCCGCCCTCGCGGCCGAAGCCCGAGTCCTTCATGCCGCCGAACGGCACGGCAAGGTCGCGCACGAGCCAGCAGTTGACCCAGACCATGCCGGTCTCCAGCTGCTCCGCGATGCGGCGCGCCTTGGATTGGTCCTTGGTCCACACGGTCGCCGCGAGGCCGAAGCGGACGCCGTTGGCGAGCTTGACGGCCTCTGCTTCACTGGAGAACGGCTGGACCGTGACGACGGGGCCGAAGATCTCCTCCTGCACCAGGCGCGACTCCTGCTTGACGCCGGTGAGCACCGTCGGCTCGAGGTACGCCCCGCCGGCGAGCGTCGAGGGCAGGTCGGGCCGGCCCCCGCCGGTGTGGAACTTCGCTTTCTCGCCGCGCGCCATCTCCAGGTACGACTCCACCTTCGTGAGGTGTTGCGCGCTGACGAGCGAGCCCAGGTCGGTGTCGGGCTCGAGCGGGTCGCCGATGCGCATGGAGGCGGCCTTCGCCGCGAGCGCCTTGACGAACCGGTCGTGGATGGAGGACTCGACGAGGATCCGCGAGCCGCACAAACAGATCTGGCCTTGATTGGTGAAGGCGGCGCGCGCCACGCCCGCGACGGCGGCGTCGAAATCCGCGTCCGCGAAGACGACGCTGGGGTTCTTGCCGCCGAGTTCGAGGCTGAGCTTCTTCGCCCCGGCGGCTGCGGCGACCTTGGACCCCGTGGCGGTGCCGCCCGTAAAGCTGACGGCACGCACGTCGGGGTGGGCGACGAGAGGCTCGCCGGCTTCCGGCCCGAGGCCGTGCACGACGTTGTAGACGCCCGCCGGAAGTCCCGCCTCTTCCAGCAGGTCGGCGAGGGCATCGGCCGTCCGAGGGGTCAGTTCGCTGGGCTTGGCCACGACGGCGTTGCCGAGGCCCAACGCGGGGGCGACCTTCCAGGTGAGGAGGTAGAGCGGAAGGTTCCATGGCGTGATGAGGCCCACGACGCCGACGGGGACGCGGTGCGTGACGTTGGTGTGCCCCTCCATCGCGTGCTTGGCTTCGATGCGGCCTTCGAGGAAGTCGGCGAAGAAGCGGAAGTTGCGCGCGGCGCGTGGGATGTCGAGGCTGGAGGCGAGCTTGACGGGTTTCCCCGTGTCCTCGGATTCCATGCGGACGAGCCGGTCCATGTCGCGCTCGATGAGCTCGGCCGTCTTGCGCAGGACGGCGCAGCGCTCGCGAAGGGGCGTCGCGCCCCATGCGGGTTGGGCTTGCTTGGCGGCGGCGACGGCGGCGTCGACGTCGGACTTCACGCTGCGCGGCACCTCGCACAAGGGCTTGTTCCGTGCCGGGTCGAGTTTCTCGAAGTAAGCGCCCGTCTGGGGCGGCGCCTTCGTGCCCGCGATGCGGTTGGCGAGCTTCGGGACGGCGAGCACGGGCTTGACCTGCCTCTGCAGGAACGCCGCCTCGCGGGCGCGGTCGCGCTTGGCGACCTCGCGCAGTTCGCGGTCGTATCCGCCAGCGCCACCGGAGTCCATCAGGCGTGGCCTCCAGGGTGGGCGGCAAGGTCGCGCCCCGGTTCGTGGCCAGCCAAGCCATCGGCTCCGCGTCCTTCGGCCTCGAAGCCGCGCATGAGAGGTTGGCTGCCGACGTACTGGTCCCACTCGTAGTACCAGCGGTCCATGTCGGGGTCCCACTCGTCCCATGTGGCGATGGCCTCGAGGTCCTTCACGCGGTCGGGGGGCACGACCCCGGGGACGATGAACGCCTTCTGCTTGTGCAGCGGGTACGGGTTGCGCAGGCGGAAGCCCAGGACGCCGAGGATGGCGCGGGCGACGTACCACGTGGCGCGGGGGTTCCAGCCGTGCGCGATCTTGACGACGACGCCGAGGCCGTCGGGATAGTCGGGGTGGACGATGGACAAGCCCAGCAGACCGTCGGCGCCTTCCTTG
>JAXDQQ010000034.1:0-5558 GCA_034667805.1 Thermoplasmata archaeon
GCGCGAACGGGCGCAGGCCCTGCAGGACCGCTTCGGCGGCGACCACTCGTTCGACGGGCTCGACCCTGCGTCCGCCTTCGCGCAGCGCCGCACGCATGACCTCACCGTGTCCGCCATCACGACCGGCGGGCGCGGCGACCAGTTCGACTTCCGCGACGCCATCTTCGTCCGCCTCGACGAGGCGCAGGCGATGTTCGCCCGGCAAGGCCAGGTCAACCTCGTCAAGTTCAGCAACCCGGGCGGCATCGAGTCGGGCGCCGGCGGCACGGAGGAGGCCGTCGAGCGGCTCAACGCGACCCTGCTGGCCATCAAGGCGGCGCACCCCGACGTCGCGGCGTTCCAGAGCCTCGAGGTCCAGCCGCTGAAGCGCACGTTCATCGCCGTCGCCGACGAGGCCGGCCAGACGCTCACCGGCCTCCTGGTCTTCGCGGGCTCGTTGAGCATCATCACCGGCCTTCTGCTCATCCTCAACATCTTCACGATGCTGGCCGAGGAGCGGCGCAGCGAGCTCGGCATGGCGCGCGCCGTGGGCCTCACCCGTGGCGACCTCGTCCGCCTGTTCACGTTCGAGGGCAGCCTCTATGCGGTCATCGCGGCCGCGCTCGGCTCCGTGCTGGGCCTCGGCCTCGCCTACGCGATGATCCAGGTCCTGAACGCCATCATCGGGCGGCTGGCCTCGGACCTGAGCTTCCCGCCCATCCCCTTCCGCCCCGAGCTGTGGTCGCTCCTCGTCGCCTTCTCGGTCGGCGCGTTGCTGACGTTCCTGACCATCCTGGGCGCGAGCCGCCGCCAGTCGCGCCTCAACGTCGTGCGCGCCATCCGCCGCATCGAGGAGCCGGAGAAGGCCGGCCACCGCGGGCGCGGCCTTCTCTACGGCGTCCCGATGGTCGGCATCGGCCTTGCGGCCGTCGTCCTAGGCACGCTCGACGACGCGGTCACGCGCGCCGTGGCCGGCAACTACGCGTTCAGCCTGCAGGTCTTCGGCAGCCTGCTGGCGGTGCTTGGGCTGGGGCTCGGGCTGCGGGCGGACGTCCCGCGCCGGCGTCTCGCGCCGTCGCTCGCGGGTCTGCTGGCCGCGTACTACACCTACTCGTACTTCGCCATCCAGGAGTACACCAACATCCCCGAGGCCAACGTCGTCGGCCCGCTGCGCGGCGTGCTCCTCACGCTGTGCGTCGTCGTTCTCGTCGTCCATTGGAACGCGCTGGCGGCGACCCTGGGGCGACTGATGGCGCGGACGAAGCGGCTGCGGGCCGTCGCCCTCCCGGCGATGAGCTACCCCCTGCACCGCAAGTTCCGCACCGGCATGACCTTGGCGATGTTCTCCGTCGTCATCCTCTCCATCGGCTTCTTCAGCATCTTCGGCGCGCTCTTCCAGACCGACCCCGACCGCCAGACCGGCGGCTACGCCATCGAGGGCCGCACGACCCTGTCGGTGCCCGACTTGGAGGAGTTCGACCGCGGGCTGGTCCCCGCCAGCACGTTCACCGCGCGCGAGCACCTGGTGGCCTACGTCACCGAGGACCCCAAGTTCATCACGGTCTCCGGCGACCGGCCCGGCACCTACGGCGAGACAAGGCAGAACGTCTTCGGCTACGACCCGAGCTTCGCCTCGTCGCAGCGCTTCCGCCTGCTGTTCCGCGACGCCAACTACACGAGCGACGAGGACGCTTACCGCGCCGTCCTCGCTTCCACGGGCGGCCAGGACGGCAGCGGGCCTGGCCTGGTCATCACGAGCTACCAGTACAGCACCAACTCGCGCGGCCAGGACCTGTCGCACACCGTCGGCGAGACCTTGACGCTGCACCTGGGGGAGGAGTCCCTGGAGTTCCGCATCATCGGCATCCAGGAGCAATACCACCATCCCGGCATCTTCCTGCCCAAGCCACTCGTCAAGGGCCTGTTCCCGACGACGGAGGACCTCTACCTCTACCGCACCGCCGACGGCATCGATGCCGAGGCCACTGCGCGCCTCTTGGAGCAGAACTACCGCGACGTCGGCATGGACGCGCAGGCCAGCCGCGAGGAGGTGCTGCGCGAGCAGGAATCCTTCCGCCAGATCCTCGGCGCGATGAAGCTGTTCCTCGGGCTCGGCCTCGTCGTCGGCGTCCTGTCGCTGGGCATCATCACCAGCCGCAGCGTGCTCGAGCGCCGGCAGGAGATCGGCATGCTGCGGGCGCTTGGGTTCACCGGCAGCCAGGTCCGGAGGATCTTCTTCATCGAGGTCTCGTTCACGCTGCTGCTTGGCGCCCTCATCGGGCTCGCCTGCGCCATCGTCGTGACGTACGGCCTGTGGTTCAGCATCATCCGGGACCTCAACTATCCGTACGTGATTCCTTGGGGCGAGATCGGCATCCTCCTCGCGGTGAGCTACGCCGTCGCGCTGCTCGCCACCGCGGCGCCTATCAGGCGGTCCTCCAAGGTGGCGCCCGCCGAGGCCCTGCGCTACGTGGATTGACGCCACTCTCGAAGGCCTGCCCACAAGCCTCTTGACCTGGGGGGCGCCGTGGAGAGCGTGGCCCTCCTGAGGACCCTCGTCCCGCTGCTTGCCGTCGCCGTGCTGGCGTCCGGCTGCCTGTCCGACCTTTCGGCCGTGTCATCGTCGGCCGGCAACGCCGACCCGGAGCAGGCAGCCGCGCCCAGCGGCGCCCACGCCGGGACCGCCGCCACGCATGCCGCGCCGCAGCGCACCGAGGGCCCGGTCTCCGCCCGGCAAGAAGGCGGCCAATGGGTCGCCAACCGCACCATCCGGATCGCCAACGACTTTGGCGGCGCGCCGCGCTCGCACGACGTGCTGAGCACCTTCAACGGCGCCATCTCCCTGCAGCCTTCGACGGACGGCGGCTACCGCTTCGAGGCGGAGCTCAACGGCCGCGGCAACAGCGAGACCGAGGCGCGGCAGGCGCTCGACCTGCTCGAGCTGCAGAACACCGACGACCTGCGCGGCGACACCCTCGAGCTCTCGTTCGCCCTCACCGCCAACACTCCCGCCATGCTGCCCATCCCGGTCGTCCTGGCCAACGGCGTCAACAACGGCGCCGCGTACAGGCTTTGGCTGCCCTCGGAGCCGGCGCATGACGTCGAGGCCGGCACCTCCAACGGCGCCATCGCTGCGGTCGGCCTGCACGGCCCGCACTACAAGGCGGGCACCTCCAACGGCGCCGTCAGCGCCAACGGGGCCTTCGACCGCGTCGAGGCGAAGACCACCAACGGCGCGGTCAGCCTGGGCGGCGGCGCGTTCAACGACGTCGACGCCGAGACCTCGAACGGCGCCATCGCCGTGGCGCTCGACCCGACGCGCTCGGCCACCGCCAAGCTCACGACGTCGAACGGCGCCATCGCCGTGGAGGTCCCGCGCGACGACGGCACGGCCTTCGACATCACGGCGGACACCACCAACGGACGCATCGTCATCGACGTCGAGGACCACGACTCCGTCTCCGACGACCACGAGGCCTACCGCAGCCCCGGATGGTCCTCGGCCGACTTCCAGCTGACCTTGGACCTGCAGACCACCAACGGCTCGATCATCGTGGAGGACTGAGCGCGATGGCGCCTCGCCTCGTCCTCGCCTTCCTGCTGGTCGTCGCCTTGACGGCTGGCTGCATCGGGGGCACCGCCAATCCCCAAGACCCGTCGTCAGCGGCGGCGCCGCAGGGTGCGCAAGCCGGAAGCCCGTCGGACCACGGCTCGCCCGAGCGCGATGAGACCGCCGTCACCGCCACGCGCCAGGGCTCCACGTGGATCGTCCGCCAGACCATCACGCTCTCCAACGACTTCGGCGGCGCCTCCCACTCGGACATCACCCTCGACACGCTCAACGGCGACGTCACGATGGCCGCCGGCGGCAACGGCGGCTACGAGGTCGTCGCGAACCTGTTCGGCCAGGGCAACACGGAGGCCCAGGCCCGCGACGCCTTGGACAAGCTGCGCTACACGGACGTCGATTCCCTGGATGGCTCGACGTTGACGCTGACGGTCCAAGTCAAGTCGACCGTCCAGCAACTGCCGCAGGGCGAGAGCCACGGCGCCTCCTTCAGCGCGAAGCTGCCGCCGCAGCCGAGCCATGGGCTCAGCGCCGATTCCTCCAACGGCAAGCTGACGATCACCGGCCTGCACGGAGGCAGCGTGGCGCTCGATTCCTCCAACGGCGACCTCACGGTCTCCGGCGTCTTCGCCAAGGTCGTCGCCGACACCTCCAACGGGGCCATCGGGCTCTCCGGGACGTTCAACGCCATCACGGCCGACACCTCCAACGGGGCGATCACCGCCACCGTGCGGTCCACCGCCTCCGGCGCGCTCCGGTTCTCGAGCTCGAACGCCGACATCCGGGTCACCCTTGAGGCCGGCAGCGACCGCGGCTTCGACGTCTCCGGCGACACCTCCAACGGGGAGGTCACCATCGACCTGGGAGACGCGCAGGCCGCCGACGAGGACGACGCCTCGGCGCGGTCCGACGGCTACGCGGGCAAGGCGATCAAGCTGGACGTGGACGCCGACACGTCCAACGCCGACATCACCATCACGGCGAAGTGAGGCCCGGGCAGCGCGAGCAGCGCGACGAGTGTGGCCCGCCCACCGGCAGGAACGTCCCGTCCGGCTGCCGCCCGAGGACGTTGGTCCCGCTGGCCTCGGTGCGGTAGAGCAGGTCGGCCACCGGCTGGCCGCCCACGACGTGCTCGCGCCAGATGCGGATGCCGTCCGACGGGGTGACGTGGCTGTACCAGACGCCCTCGGGGTACACGACGACGATGGGGCCATGGCCGCACTGGCCGAGGCAGCCTGCCTTGTTGACGCGGTGGACCTCCTTGAGGCCCGCCGCGCGCAGCTCGTCCTTCATCGCCTTGTGCACGGCCTCGGCGCCCAGCGGGGCGCACGCCTCCGCATTGACGCACACGAAGGCGTGGCGCTGGAAACGGGCCCCGTCCACGCCCGGCCCACCGTCCCTGCCTGCTTAAGTCCCGCGCCAAAGTCGCCGCCGCGTGAACGTCTGGGACTGGCTCAACCTCCTCGGCAGCGCCGGCTTCGTGGCCTGCCTGATGCCGCAGCTGGTGCGCACGCTCCGGCTGCGCCGGGCCGACGACCTCAGCTTGGCGTTCCTGGTGCTCGTGCTGGCCTCGAGCATGTGCATCCTGCTCTACTCGCTGGGTCGGGACAACTACGTCTTCGCCGCGGCGCAGGTCGCGAACCTGCTGGTGTGGGGCACCGTGCTCTTCTTCAAGCTCAGGCCAAAACCAACCCGATCCCACTAGTGGCTTCGTCCAAACTGCGTTCCGTTCTTCGATGGGATCCGCCGCGTTCCGCCGTCGGCGTCGTTGGCGTCGGCGTGCGCGTCCTGATGGTCGGGATGGAGATGCAAGGGGCGGCGCGGAGCGCCGCCCGGCGCGCTTCGCACGCCGATGCTCCAAGCGTTCGACCATGGCGTGGCCGGAGTCGCCGTCGGAAGGGGAGGAGACCGCATGGAGCAGGAACGCGCGCAGTGCGGCAAGCCCAAGCTTCAAGGCCAGGGGGCGCCGATGCCGCCGCCATGGAAGGCAAGAAGCTGCCCGCTGTCACGC
>JAXDQQ010000035.1:0-3084 GCA_034667805.1 Thermoplasmata archaeon
TGCACACCCTCGTGCGCATCGGCCACAACCTCGACGCCCTCGTGCGCGAGGTCGTGCGCGAGGAGGGCGTCAGTCTGCTCCTGATGTCGGCCGTCGGCAAGGCGACCGTCGGCCAGCCGAGCGGCCCGCTCATCGCCTTCCCGCCCTGTGACCTCGCCCTCTTGCGCCACCGCCAGGAGACCTCGTCAGTGCGGGTCATGGTCGGCGGCGGCGGCCTCGGCGAAAGCCACGCCGCGCTGGCCGTCCGCCTGGGCACGGCGATGGCCAAGGCATACGGCGGCCAGACGCTGCTCTACCACATCCGCGACGAGCGCGACGAGCCCGCCGAGGCCCGCCAGGCCTGGGGCCGCACGCTGCTCGACCACCACGCGGTCGCCGGTGCCAAGTCGGAACTACAGCTCGGCGAGGCGGCCGACCCGGTGCCGCCGCTCGTGGCCCGCGCCAAGGACTTCGACCTGGTCGTCGTCGGCGCCGGCGCCCCCCGCCTCTTGGGCAAGGGCCTGCTCGGCCCGCGCACGCAGGAGATCTCCGACCGCGTGGCGACGAACGTCCTCATCGTGCGCAACCGCCGTGAAGAGGGCGTCATGGGCCGCCGGCTGATGCTGCTGCGGCGCTACTTCCTGCCCGAGTGACGCCTTGCCTAGTGGGCAAACGCAGATTCCGCAGAATCCTGATGGGACGCGCTATCCTCGGCCGGGCAAAGGAAAGCGCCCGTTCGCCGTAATGACGCAGATTGAGCCGATGGGACGCGATCGTGCGGACTTGGAAAGTCGCCCAATCGTCCACTCCTGGCGCCCCACAAAATCTGCGAAATTACGGTGCGACGGCCAAGTGCTTCGGCCCGGCCGCGCTCTTGCGCCCTCCCAAGGCTCTGCGCAATCTGCGTTCCGCCAGACTGTGCCGACGGTCAAGCGGCTTGCTCGGCATGCCTAAGACCCCGGGCCGAGGTCGCGACCCGTGGCGGACGAGGTCGACACGGCGGGTGGCACGGAGTCGGAGCCGGCGCTGCGCAAGGACCTCTCGACCCTGTCGCTGACGGCCCTCATCATGGGCGCCATGATCGGCTCCGGGATCTTCTTCCTGCCCGCGGCGATGCTCGGCCAGGCCGGCAGCCCCTGGATGGTCATGGCGGCGTGGGTCCTCGGCGCCCTCGTCGCGCTGACGGGCGGCCTCACGTTCGCCGAGCTTGGCGCCGCCTTTCCCAAGGCGGGCGGCCAGTACGCCTTCCTGCGCGACTCCCTCGGCAAAGGCTGGGGCTTCCTCTTCGCTTGGTCGAGCTTCTCCGTGCTGCAAAGCGGCACCATCGCCGCCGTCGCCGTCGCCCTCGCCGGGGCGGTGGACTACTTCGCCATCCATGCCCTCGGCATCGCCGGCGGCCTGCCCGGGTCGAACCCGTGCCTCGGGTCCGAGACGTTGGACGGCTGCAACGGCCTCGTGCTGCCGAAGTGGGGCGTCGGCTTCCTCGCCATCGCCATCATCGTCCTCTTGACGTACGTCAACCAGCTCGGCGTCAAGCGGGGAGCGCTGCTCAACAATGCCGCGACCTTCGCCAAGACAGGCGCGCTGCTGGTCATCGCCGTCGTCGCGTTCACCGTGGGCAAACCCGCCGGCAACTTCGACGACCTCGGCGGCGCCTTGGGGGCGCTCACGCTCAGCGGCTTCGGCCTGGCACTGGCCAACTCGCTGTTCGCCTACGACGGCTTCGCGCAGGCCACGTTCGTCGCCGCGGAAGTGAAGGACGCGCGCAAGGCGCTGCCCCGCGCCATCGTCCTCGCCACCGCCATCGTGGCGGCCATCTACCTGCTCGCCACGTTCGCCTTCTTCCACGTCCTGCCCATCGACCACCTGTCGAACGCGGCCCGCGCCGGCTCGGTGCCCATCGCCGCCGAGGCCATGGACTGGGTGCTGGGCGGCCTCGCCGCGAGCCTCGTCATCGTCGCCATCGTCGTCTCGACGTTCGGCACGGTCAACACGTACGTGCTGACCAGCCCGCGCATCTACCACCCCATCGCCCGCGACGGTGGCTTCCCCAAGCCCTTCGCCCGCCTGAACCGGCACGGCACGCCGACCTACGGCCTGTGGTACGGCGCTCTGTGGGCCGGCCTGCTCACCATGACGGGCGGCTACGTCGCGCTGGCGAACCTCGTCGTCTTCGGTCTCTACGTGTTCTACTTCGCCACGATGGTGGGCTACTTCGTGCTGCGGCGCCGCCAACCGGAGGCGTTCAAGTCGGCCGGGTTCCGCATGCCGCTGCGGCCGGTGCCCGTCGTCTTCTTCCTGCTCGCATCCATCGCGGTGCTGGCGTCCTACCTCGTCGCCGACGTCCCGCTGCTCTTCGAGGGCAAGGTCGGCGGGTTCCTCGCGAGCACGACCGGGATGGGGATCGTGCTCATCGGCCTGGGCGTCGTGCTGTACGCGTTCCAGCGAAAACGGGCGGAGCCGTCGGCCTGACCCAACGGGGTCCCGACGACCGTGCCAAGCTCCCCATAAAGCCCGTCACGGCCTGCTCCCCTTGTGCCCACCTCAACGGCAAAATCCCCCCTGGTTCCTGGCCGCCCGATGCGCTGGCCGGCGGCCCTAGCAACGGCGCTGGCTTGCATCGCCTGGATCGGCCTCCCCGCAGCGGCCGCCGACGCGGCCGAGCCGCCCGGACCGCAGCCCGTGGCGTGGCACGCCCTGGACGTGCCGTGGCCCAACGTGGGCGACGCGGGCTCCTATTCACGCTCCATCGTGCGCATGTCCGGCTCCGATGCGCACCAGTTCCGTGTCGTCGAGGATGCCACCCTGCGCGAATCGTTCTTCGTGGAGCCCGCCAGCGACTCCTACGACCAGCATGGGGAACCGCACCAGGTCGTCTCCTTCCGCACGTGGCTTCCTGCGGACGCCCGTGACGTCCGCTACCGCCTGGATGCGCAGGACGGCGCCACCGTCGCCGTGACGTTCCTCGAGCGGTCCAGCGATGGCTTCCGGAACTGGACCTACCTGGGCGGCATCGGCAAGGAGCCTCCACTTTGCGGGCTGCGCAACGCGTTGCAGGGCGCCGCGGACCCGGGCGACGCCGTGCTGGTGTTGCAAGGCGGACCG
>JAXDQQ010000036.1:0-4006 GCA_034667805.1 Thermoplasmata archaeon
CCTTGGCGGAGAACCCGGACTGGGCCGACCACACGTCCCACACGGTGCGCTGGACGGACGAGGCGGGGCAGTCCTGGTACAGCACGCGGTCCGTGTCGGTTCGCATCGAGGGCGACGCCGTCCACTGGACCTACCGCAACGAGACGCGCGTCCTTCCCGCCGATCCGCTGCCGGCCTACGAGGCCACCGTCCTCGACTGGACGACCACCGGCGGCCGCGCCTTCGCCATCCAGGCGTTCCACGACTCGACCGCGGACACGCCGCGCATCTGGGGCGTCTATTCAAGGCCGCTCAAGGAGCCGATGCAGCCGAAGCCCAGCCAGTTCACTGGCCGCCTCATGACGGAGCTGCCCGACGGGACCCCAGTCCCAGACGGTGCTTACCTCTACGACGTGCAGGACTTCAAGGCGGGCTGCAGCAGCAAGTTCCTCCCGCCCGAAGAGAAGGATCGGCTGCGCGAGTCGGGCGACCTCTAGCCTCGGCGTGCGCCGGCCATTCGCTTCTCCACCTGCCCGCTTTTCGTGAATGGTGCACGGGAACGTCGAGGCCTTCCAGAAGGACGGCGTGACCCACTTGCGCTGCGACGTGTGTGAGGCCACGCGTCCCCTCGACGTCCGCGCCTGGGTCGACTCGATCAACGCCTTCGCGCAACAGCACTACCATGCCGACCCCCTCCCGCGGGACCCGTGACCGTGCGCCTCAGAGCGTCTGCAGCTCAGGCAGGGCGACAGTGACCTGCACCGCGACGAGCGGGTATCCGCCGTCGCCCTTGCATTCGGCATCTGTCCAAAGGTACAGAGACAGGCTCCAAGTGTAGGTCCCCGCGCGGGCCTGGACGGCGTAGCCTTCCGGATGCCAGAACGTCTCGTTGAACACCGCCGAATGGCGGAGGATGCTGCCGGGCGCGAACTCGATGACATCGCATTCCAGGCAACCCTCTGGATCGTCGTCAGCCGGGGGCTCCTCGCGGGCCTCCAGTTGGCGTCCGTCCTTGTCGATCAGGCCCTCGGCCCACGGATGGAAGAAGCAAGCCGAGCTCATCCAGTAGGAGCGGTCGCCGTCGTTGAAGGCCTCCAGGTCGAACCGGTGCCAGCCATCACCTTCGGAAAACGACGCGTCGATGGCGAACCCTGGGAAGAGCCCGTCGCGGACTTGGCACGGCCAGGTGGCGCACGACGGATCCGGGGCACCGACCCCTGCCACGTTGCCTCCTTCGGGTGGCCACAAGGTGGCGCGTGGCGCCGGATCGGGCGCCGGCGACCCGCAGCCGGACAGCAATAGGACGACGCCCGCGACAAGGAGGCAGCGCGCGGCCAACACACCCTCGGTTTGGACGCCGTGCTATTTGAGGCCCCGCCGATGGTTGGGCGGCCGCCGACGGCTTGCCTTTAAGTCGGACCTTCGTGCCGCGCCCGATGCGCAGCGCCGCCCTCCTGTCCATGGCCGTCCTGGCGACCGTCATGGCCGCTTCCCTGGTGATGGCCCAGCCTCCGACCTACAGCGAGGCCTACCAGGTCCGCGCCGCCGTCGGCGACATCCCCACGACCACCCCGAGCGAGCCCGCCAACGCGTGGAACATCGAGCAGCGGGTCCTGGTCCAGGCCGGCGCTTCCGCGCAGACCGTCACCCTCCAACTTCCGCTTGGCTCCAGCATGGTCAACGCGTCCTGCACGTGCGGCGCCCAGCCGACCATCAACGGCCGCGACGTCACGTTCCAGGTCAGCGGGTCCGGCCAGCAGACGGTGACGGTCCTGACCAGCCAACCCACGTCCCGCGCCTTCGGGTTCGAGGTCCTCCGCCCGAGCGTGGCCACGGAGACCGTCGTGGTCCTCTACGTCCCCACGGCGTACGAGGTCGAGACCCCCGTCGACGGCGAGAGCCCCGGCCTGAGCACCGACGGCTCGGCCCACATCATGCAATACCGCGGCGCCGCCGTGCCGAACCCGTTCTGGGCGTCCCTCCATGCCTCGAACGGCGGCCCTGCGAGCCAACCCTCCTCGTCCGGCGGCCTCGCCATCAACCCCTGGCTCATGCTTGGCATCGGGGTCCTGCTGGGCATCATCCTCTGGGCCGTCCTGGTCTCGCGCGGCGCGGTCCAGGCCAAGAGCCGGAAGCAGGTCGCGAGCGCCGCCGCCCACGTCGAGGCCGCGCGCGACGAGCCGGTCGCCGTGCTCGAGGGCCGCAAGCGCGCGCTCTTGGCTGCCCTCAAGGAGATCGAGGTCGCCAAGATGAACAACGAGATGCCCAACGAGGTCTACGACGCCGTCAAGGCCGACCTGAAGAAGCAGGCCGTCACCGTCATGCGCGCGCTAGAGACCGCGACCGCGGCGGGCGACGCCAAGGCGTAGCAGGCGGCCCACGCGCCCGACGGGTCACGGAATCAAGGAATCCTAGGGAAACCTAAGGTTCCGTGGATTCCGTGGCTGGTCCGATCGTCAGGCAATCACGTTCTGGACGACTTCGAGAGAAGCCAACCTGGCCGTCGGGAAGTTGCCGTCCCCGTCCTGCTCCTGCGCCTTGACCGCGTCGAGCAGCGCCAGGAGGGCGCCCGAGGCGCCGGCGAGCGCGAAGGCCTCGAGCGTGGCCCGCGCGTAGGCCTGCACCGTCATCGTGCAGACGACCTTGGCGTCTTCGACGGTGAGGTCGCAGAAGGCGTCCGTGAGATGGACGGGCAGCGCCGTCGGCACGGCGCGCGCCGCGTCCTTCGCCGCCATCGTGCCCGCGACGCGAGCGGCCACGAGGAGCTCGCTGCCGTCGCTGCGCAGGCCCTTGCAAGTGGCCGGGGATAGTGCGAGCGTCCCGCGCACGACGCTCATGCGGCGCACCGGAGGCTGGTCCGTGGCGTCCGGCATGCGGGCCATCGTCAGGCCCCGGCGCCCTTGGCGAGGTCCTTGCCCATCGTCTGCGCGGCCTTGCGGGCCTGCGCCACGGCCTCGATGATGCTCGAGGGGCCGAGGGCGATGTCGCCGGCGGCGAAGACCTTGGGGTGGCTGGTGCGGCAGTCGGCGTCGACGACGATGTCGCCCCACTTGCTGAGGTTCAGCTTGCCCTTGACGGCGTCATGGATGGCGCTGGGCGCTTGGCCGACGGCAAGCACGACCTGGTCAGCGCCCAGGAGGAACTGGCTGCCCTCGATGGGTTGCGGGCTGCGGCGGCCGGAGGCGTCGGGCGGCCCCATCTCCATCTGCATGCACTCCAGCGCCTTGACGAAGCCGGCCTTGGGGCCGTCGCTGAAGGTGAGGAACTGCAGCGGGTTGGCGAGCATGAGGAACTTAATGTTCTCGTCGCGCGCCTGCACGACCTCCTCGGGGCTCGCCGTCATCTCGCCGCGGCCGCGGCGGTAGACGATGTGGACCGACTTGGCGCCGCAGCGCAGCGCGTTGCGGGCGACGTCCATCGCCGTCGATCCGCCGCCGACGATGACGATGCGCTGGCCGTTGAGGTCGGGGTGGGCGCCGAGCTCGAGGGCGCGCAGCCAGTCGACGGCGTGCACGATGCCCTTTGCCTCCTCGCCGGGGACGCGGATGGCCTTGGGGCTGTGGCAGCCGACGCCCATGAAGACCTGGTCGAAGCGCGCCAGGAGGTCGTCGAGCGTGTTCTTGCCTTCGCCGAGGCGCCAGCCGGCCTCGAAGACGACGCCCCATTCGCCGAGCTTCTCCAGTTCGCGGTCCAGGACGTCGCGGGGGAGGCGGTAGGCGGGGATGCCGACCTGGAGCATGCCCCCAAGCTTGGGCAGAGCCTCGAAGACGGTGACGGCGTGGCCGAGGCGGGCGAGGTCGTAGGCGACCTGCAGGCCGGCGGGGCCCGAGCCGACGACGGCGACCTTCTTGCCCGTCGCGGCGGGGCGCTTGATCTCGGGCCACTGGCCGTAGTCGAAGGCAGCGCGCTTGAGGCTGCAGATGGCCACAGGCTCGCCCTTGATGCCGACGACGCAGGAGTCCTCGCAGGGATGGAAGCAGGTGCGGCCGAGCGTGCCGGGGATGGGGTAGGTCTCGAGGGCGATGGC
>JAXDQQ010000037.1:0-5429 GCA_034667805.1 Thermoplasmata archaeon
CCCACGTGGAAGGCGACGACCTGCTGGGGGACAGGCACCCCGCCGCGGGGGGCGCGGACCTCTACAGTGAACGGTGTGCGGATTGGCCTGGCGTCCCCGGCCTCCGCGGAAAGGCGGAACGGCGACGGCCCCTGGAACGACCAGGTCGCCGGAGCTTGCGGGGGCCCCCGCACCGTGACGTTGAGCTCGCGTGTCGAGGTCGAGGCCGCCGACCAATCCATTTCAATCAGGACGCCGCTCAGGTACGAAACCGCATCGTCCTTCGTGGACCGCACGGAGAAGCAGTTGTGCGGTTCCGTCGGGTCCACCAAGGCGGCGACCTGCGGTGGAATCTCGGAGACGTGACCCGTGCCGTTGAGCCACAAGGCGGCGGCCCCGAAAAGGGTCGGCGGTGCGTGCGCCGACTCCCGGTCGGGCTCGGCGCCGCGCGCCAAAGGCCGGATGCAGCCCGCCAACGACAGCAGGACCAGTAGGCCCAAGACCAGCGCTCGGCGCATCGTCCCGCCCTACCAGTAGGCCAGATTAGGCGTTGCGGCACACGCCCGGTAGAAGCACCGGGACAACCCCCTAGCCTCGAACAGGTTCGACTTCGCGTGCGGCCGCCTTCGTCATCTTCGTAAAGCAGGGGAACCGATACGATAGCCCCATGCGCCACCGATTCGCCGTCGCCGATTGCACCTGCGGGCATTCCCGGCGCGGGCACTACGGGGGTTCCGGACGGCTGGCCGATGCCGGTACCTGCAAGACCACGCACTGCGCGTGCCGGACCTACCAGCCGGCCGACCCCGAAGCGCAGCATTCCGTCGCCATGGAACAGATGGAACGCTGATGCTCCAACATGTCCGGCGACCTGTCGCGATGAAACAGCCGGCTGCGTTTCATGGTCTGCCCTGAAGCACAGCCCCGCGGCTGGCACATCATCGCATGAGGATGCAGACCTTGACACAGACCTTCCAGAAAAGCCGTGACCCCGCAGTGCACCGGATCGACCTCGAATGTGTGCAGGCGGGTTTCTCCCCGCCTCCCGCCGATGTCCACCTCAAGTTCCTTCCCTCGCCGGCTCCCGGTGGCCGCTGGACCTTGCTTGCCCATGCCGCGCCGGGAAAGCCGGAGATCCTCGTGCATTGGCTGCGGCTACAGCCCGGGATCGAGTCCATCGTGATCGGTCCGGGCCTCGCCCCGAAGATGCTGCGCGCGAAGGCCGCCGTCCTTCCCCCCGCCTGGACCAGGGTGGCCTCTCTCACCAAGGTCTACCACCTGGACTTGGGCCAAGATGGCACCGCGGCCTGGTTCGTCGAAGGGACCAGAGGCCAGGTCATCGCGTTGGTGAAGGACCTGGAGGCGGCATCGACCACGGCTTCTGACCAGGCGCCCATCCGTTGCCGCCTCGTGCACGGAGGCCTGCGCCGCCCGGCCATCTCGCGCCGCCAGTTCGAGGCCCTGTCCTTGGCCGTCGCGCTCGGGTACTACGAGATCCCGCATCGGCTCGATCTCCGGGAGCTGGCCAGCCGGACCGGGCTGAGCCTCGGGTCGGTCTCCGAACTGCTGCGGCGCGCCGAGGCCACCATCCTGACCCACCACGTGGATTCGAGGCTGATGGCCTGGCCCTTGACGGACGACGACGCCTTGGAGCTGCCCGCCTCAGCGTCACGGGTCACCGACGAGGCTTCGCCCGTCCATGGGCACACGTCGCGTTGGGGCGCGCCGCGTCCGCCGACGCACACGCGGTCCCCGGCTCGTGCAAGCGTCCCCGTTGTGCCCGGGGTCGACCAGCGGTCCTAAGGGTCCCCGCAGGCACGCCGACCCATCGGGCCGGTCGCGAGAAGCCGGAAGGCCTCACTTCTTTCGAATGGACATCGGCCTTTCCTGTCGCTTGCCCTTGCTCTTCGCGTGAGGTCGCTTGGGCCGCGTGCTCTCGTGACCCCATGCGTCCTCCGTCGCCTTGTCGCCGCTGGTGAGCATGGCGCGGATGCGCTTGATGTGCACCATCGAATCCTCGGCGCGTTTCGCCGCCGAAGGCACGGTCCGTCCCTTGCCGTTCGACCGGTCCATGGTCAAGAGTAGGTTGCGGCGTTCCTCGAACATGCGCAAGGCGACCCACAAGGTCTCCTCGATCTTCGCGGTCTGCTCGGCCAGCAGCACGGGCGCGGTGAACGAGTGCCCCGTGTGGCATCGGTACCGCGTGTCCCCTTGCGCCATCTCCCACAGGACGCCGCCGCACCCGGGGCAGTTGAACGGCACCTGCTTCCCAAGGCTCTCGACGGCCTTCAGGTCGCTCAGCACGCGCTCGGCGATGCGCGACTCGGTGACGATGTCGCGGGGGATCGCGCCTTGGCGGCCGAGCGGGCGGGCCACGAGCCGGGTCAGGAGCGAACCCATCTCGGCCAGCGGCACGACGTGGTCGACGCCGACGTTCTCGATGGCGTTCATCGGCATGTCCGGGTAAGCGGCGTCCTTCGGGTCCTGCACGACGTTGCGCCCTCCGCATCGCTTGATGGCGACCATCCCGGACGTGCCGTCGTCCAGGTACCCCGTCAGAAGGACCCCGACCACACGGACGCCGTACGCGACGGCCGCCGAGCGGAACAGCGGGTCGATGGCCGGCCGTGAGCGGTTCTCGCGGGCGCCCTTCGTGATCATCAGCTGGTGCCCCTTGCCGATCAGCATGTGGTGGTCAGGCGGCGCGATGTAGACGTGGCCGGCTCGGAAGGTCTGGTGGTCCGTGGCTCGAGCGCAGGGAAGGGACCCCGCCTTCTTCAGGGCCTGGAGCAGGGCGTCGCCGGACGTGTCGGCCGCCATGTGCTGGACGATGAACACCGCCGCAGGGAAGTCTGCCGGCAACTGCGCGACGAGCCGCGTCAGCGCGTCCAGGCCGCCTGCCGATGCACCGACCACGACGATGCGTGGGCTAGGCATGCGCTATGAACGTGCCAACGGCGAAATAGGGTCCGCCTTGGGCCGGGTGTGGAGGCCTAGGGAGCCGGCTCTTCGAGGCCGAGGATGTTGCGCAGCTCGCTCGACAGGGCGCCGTTCGGGGCGTGGGGCCGCGGCGAGGGGCGTTCGTGGTCATGGTGGATGCGGTCGCCAAGCAGCCCGATGAGGCTCCACGCGATCGACTCCAGGGCGTTGACCTTGGCGCCCTCGACGGTGCGCGGGTCGGCCGGGCCATCCTCCAGGGACTTGACGGCGCGCCGCAACGCGTCCCGCGGCTCAAGGGCCGGGGTTTGCGGAACGGGGCGCGTGTCCACCTTCGTCACCAACAACGCCTGCGGGATGGACCCCCACCAATAACGTTTTCCCAAGTGATCTTGCGGAGGTCATGACAAAAATCGACGGCCCACGACAGAATTGTGCAGCCGCCGCGGTTTCCTCATATCGTTGGCACCGGGAATCCCCGGTTTCGGAGCTTGTCCGCCCACCGGTTTCCGCCTAGCCCCCGTACAACCGGCGCGGAAGCCCGTCATGGATCTCGAACGCCTGGGCCTCGGTCAAATCGCCATTCGCCAGCAGGCCCTTGGTGCGCTTGGGCACGGTGTCGCAGGGCATCACGACGTTGGGCCGGGTCGGCTCGTCGATGTAGTCCGTCTCCATCATGAAACGGCTCGACCCCTTGGCCAGCGCCGCCCGGAGGTTGCTCCGCCCGGCGATGATGCTAGGAACGAGCCCCGACGTCTCGTCGGGCGTCACGAGCGGGCCGCAGTAGTGCTTGATGACCCGGTCGCGCGCCAACCCGGCCTTGTCCGCCATCGACGCGAACTCCGCCATCGTCGCCGGCTCCGTATGCTCGGTGTGCAGCATGATCGGCAAGTCGGCGTCCTTGGCCGCTGCCATGCCGTAGCGTAGCAGCTCGTTGTTCCGTTCCTGCACCTCGGCGGGGACGTCGAAGTGGGCGCGGCCGACCTCGCCGATGCACACGGCCTTTCCACGCTGGCACAGGCGCGACGCGACGTCGAAGCACTGCCGGCCGAACTCGAGGGCGGCGTCCCAACCCTGCGCCTCGGCGACCTTCATCGGCTCCAGCGGGTACGGGCCGACGACCGTGTAGACGGTGCAACCCGTCGCTTGGCGGATGGTCTCGCCGAACTCGATGTGGTCCATGCAGGACCGCGTGAAGTCGTCGACGGTCGAGGGATACGTGGGGAGGCGGACGTGCGCGATGCTGGTCCCGCCGGCGGCCATGAACTCGCGCACCGCGTTGAGTCCCTTCCAGCCGTCCGGCTTGCAATGGAAATGGTTGTCGTGGATCGGGACGCCCCTTCCAGCCTCGGCCACGATTGGTCCAGCCGCACCGCGCGGAAAACGCCTGCTCTCTGCTCTCGTCCAAACGGGTATAACGTGCGCCTACGTCGCGGCGCCCGATGAAGGCCATCCTCGCCCTCGCGCTCCTGTCGTTCCTTGCCCTGGCCGGCTGCGGCTCCTCGTCCGGCCCGTTGGTCCCGACCACGGACGGCGAGGGCCGCTACGTCATCGACATGACCTCCGGCAACCAGTTCAGCCCCGCGAGCGCCAAGGTCCCGGTCGGCTCGATTGTCGTCTGGGAACACAAAGGCGGCGCCCCGCACGACGTCAGCACGGCGGACCAATCGTGGGGCTCCGGCTCCGTCGGCGGCCTCACCGAGGGCGAGGAGTACGCGCACCAGTTCAACGAGACGGGGACCTTCAGCTATTTCTGCCACGTCCACGAGGGCAGCGGCATGAAGGGCACCCTCACCGTCGCGTAGACGACCGTTGGGTCAGGCGCCCCGGCCCAGCCCGACGAGCCGCAGAGAGCGCAGAGCTCGCTGAGAGGGCAGGTCCTCCGCGGACTCCGCGCTCTCTGGGGCCGCCCTTCCCGCGCGGCCGACTAGCCGGCCGGCGCGCCCGGCCGGACCAGCGGGTCCACCGCCGGCGGCGCGCCCGCATCGTCCAGCGCGGCGAACTCGCGCAGCCGCGCCTCGATGTGCGCGACGTCGCCGCCGACGCGCGCCTGGATGGCGGCGGCCAGCTCGCCGAGCTCCTCGTCCCCGCCCGTCTCGCCGGAGACCTGGACGGCGTTCCACTGCCGGCGCACGCGCTCCGCGAAGCGGCCGCGCCGCCACAGGGGGCCGTCCTGGTCGCGGTGGGCGGGGTCGCGCAGGCGCGCCTCCGACCCCAGTGCGGTCGTGGCTTGCAGGGATTGCACGCCTCCTGATGGGGCCGGTTGCTTTTCAACCACCCCGGCTTGGGCAACGGCGATGACGGTCGCCGCGGCTCCGGCCGGCCCGCCGAAGCGCTACGCCCCTGACGCGATGGAGCGCGCGGTGCTGGAGCGCTGGGCCAAGGACCGCACCTTCCAGCGCCAGGTCGAGCAGGGCAAGGCCGCGTTCGCGAAGGACCCGAAGGCGCGTTTCGTCTTCCTTGAGGGCCCGCCGACGGCCAACGGCCGCCCGCATCCCGGCCACGTCCTCACT
>JAXDQQ010000038.1:0-7066 GCA_034667805.1 Thermoplasmata archaeon
TGGCGCGGCGCTCCTCGTACGGCAGCCCCATGGTGGACTCGCCGTCGAGCGCGATGAGATCGAACAGGAACAGCGTGACCGGGATCTCTTTCGCCATTGCCTCGAGGTCGGTCTTGCGTCCGCGGCGACGGCTGATGTCTTGGAAGGGGCGCAACCTCCCGTCTTCGTCCAGCGCCACCGCTTCGCCTTCGACGATGCAGTCGCGCCCGGGGAAGTTCTTGCGCACCGCGGCCACGACGTCGGGGAACTGCGCCGTGAGGTTCTCCAGCCGTCGCGAGAACAACGTGGGGTCGCCTTTCTTGGGGATGTGCGCCTGGATGCGCAGGCCGTCGTACTTGTACTCCATGGCGACGCGGCCCTCCATCTTCGCCAGGATCTCGGGCAGCGTCTTGAGCCGCTCCGACGCCATGGGGCGGACGGGGGTGTGCAACTGGATGCCCATCTTGTCGATGCCTTTCAGTCCGTGCTTGGCCAACGTCTCGGCCACCGCGGCGAGGTCGCTGCGCAGGTCGTACGCCTTCTCCAACCGGCGGCGCACGTCCTCCAGCTCGGCCCGGTCGGCGTCCTCCATCTCCGTGACCGACTTGACGCCGCGGCCGACCTTCCATGACGCCAACGCGTCCAGGAACGTCATGTCCGCAACGCCCAGGCGGAGCCGGCCGGCGACGGTGCGCGTGATGTAGCGCGCCTCGATGGGCGACGAATCGAGCAACAATTTCGACAGGAGGCGCTGCTTGGCGTCCTGGCTTCCTGTGCCAGTCGTCTTGGCGATGGTGGTGAGCGTCTCGAAGACGTCGCGCACCTTGAGCGACGACGGCTGCGCGAACAGGCTCGCCTGCTTGCGGCCGCCCGCGCGCTTGAGAAGGTCCTCGGCGGCAAGGCCGAGGTCGCCCTTCTCGCGGTAGAGCGCCTCGATGCGCGCCACGGAGTCGTCGGCCTTTGCGGAGGCGCCCGTGGCCATGGCGAGCACCTTGAGGATCTGCTTCTCGGCGAGTCCGACCTCGAGGCCCTCCCAGTCGGGCGCGACGGCCCCCTGGAGCAGGCGCACGACGGCGACCATGTCGTCGGCCGGGACACCGTCCAGCATCTCGACGAGGATGGTCGTCATGCCAAGCCGGCCGGGAGTGCCTTCGAGGCGCTCGAAGGACGCGGCGAGGTCGGCGTACTTCACGCGCTGGCGAGCGGGGCTTGAGGGAAAAGCACCGCGCACCCGCCACCTCTGACGGCCGGGTCGCAGATTCCGCAGATCGCACAGATTCCACGGGGTCTGCGAACTCGGCGAAATCTGCGACATACGGGGGCGTCGCCGGATGGCAAGCCTGAAACCCGCCGGCTCCGCGTGCCCGCCGTGAAGGTCACCGTCCGGCGCAAGGTCAAGGCCCCCATCCACCAGGCCTGGCCGAAGCTGGCGGACCTGGCCGCCCTGCCGAAGTGGGCCCCCGACGTCGCCTCGTGCAAGGCCGAGACCTTGCGCCTCGGCGCGCGCCGGGTCGCCACGCTGAAGGAACCCGCATATGGCAAGGACAAGCTCGTCGAGACCGTCAACGCGCTGCGCCCGCAAGGGTTCACCTACGACATCGAGGGCGGCATCGGCCCCCTGGAGACCATCCTGACGTCGTGGGACCTCGAGCCGAAGGGCGACGACTGCGTGGTCAAGGTGACGAGCGAGGTCAAGCTCGCCGGCAAACTGCGCTTCGCCAAGCCGCTCGTCTGGCTGTCGTGGCGCCGCCAGGTCGCGGCGCTGGCCAATGGCTTCGCCAAGTACGCTGCCGCCCCCTGACGCACCGAGAAACCCGGGAAACGCGGGAACGACCAACGAGCTTCCCGGGTTTCCCGCATTCCTCGGAGAAGCGGTCGGCAGCGGCGGCGTCGGGCCTTTTATGGCGCACGCCGCTGGAACGGCCGTGCAACCCGAGGGCCTCGGCACCCACCCGGTGGAGAACATCCGCGGCAGCCTGTCGCACCACCTCGAGGGCCGGCGCATCGTGCTTGCCGTCTGCGGGTCCATCGCCGCCGTCAAGGCCGTCGAGCTGGCGCGCGAGCTCATCCGCCATGGCGCCGACGTCGTCCCCGTGATGTCCGCTTCGGCGACCCGCATCCTCCACCCGGACGCGCTCCACTTCGCCACGGGCCACCAACCCATCGTCCGCCTCACCGGCGCCGTCGAGCATGTCTCCCTCCTTGGCGACGTCCCCGGCAAGGCCGACCTCCTCCTCGTCGCCCCCGCCACCGCCAACACGGTGAGCAAGATGGCCATGGGAATCGACGACGGCCCCGTCACGACCTGCGCCACCGTCGCCTTCGGCACCAAGACGCCCATCGTCGTCGCCCCCGCGATGCACGAGGCGATGCTCGGCCACCCCGTCGTCTCGCAGCACGCGGAGACGCTGCGCCGTCTCGGCGTCACCTGGGTCGAGCCGCTGCGGGAAGAGAAGAAGGCGAAGCTCGCCGACGTCGAGGAGATCGTCGAGGCCGTCCTCCACCGCCTGGCGAACTCCGGAAAGGACCCCGGTCCTCTCGCGGGGAAGAAGGCACTGGTCGTCTCCGGCTCCACGGCCGAAGCCATCGACCCCGTCCGCGTCATCACCAACCGCTCCTCCGGCCGCAGCGGCCTCGCCATCGCCACCGAACTGCGCCGCCTAGGGGCCGACGTCACGCTGTGGCAAGGGCACGCCAGCGTCGAAGTGCCCAGCCACCTGGCGCACCGCGTCGTCCGCTTCTCCAGCCACGACGACCTGATGCGCCTCGCCAAGGCCGCCGACCTCTCCGGGTTCGACCAGGTGTGGATGCCCGCCGCCGTCGGCGACTACGCCGCCGTCCCCGCGAAGTCCAAGATCGCCAGCGGCAAGCGCAGCCTCACTCTCAAGCTCCGCCCGCTCCCCAAAGTCGTGGAGGCGATCCGCGCGGCCGCCCCCAACGCAGTCCTCGTCGCATTCAAGGCCGAATCCGACCCCAAGCGGCTGGCTTCGCAGGCCAAGGACCGCCTCAAGCGCTATGGCGCGCAGTTCGTCGTCGCCAACACGAGCGACGCCTTCGGCTCCGAAGACACCGAGGTCCTCCTCGTCTACGGAAAGGGCAGCCAGACGTTCAAGGGCCCGAAGTCCCAGGTCCTTCCCACCGTCGTCGACATCGTCGCGATGGCGGATGCGGCGCCGGCCGGCCTTCACGCGGCACCGCGCGGAAACCGCGGAAACAAGCCTTCCACGCGTTCCGCGACCGCCGCGTGGAAAGGGCGAGGCGCGCGGCGCAAGAAGGGCCGGCGTTGAGTCGGGCCTTCGCCCCCGCCCACGTCTCCGGGCTCTTCGCCGTCCACGACGAGGACCCCGACCCGTTGAAGAAAGGCAGCCGCGGCGCCGGCTGGAGCCTGGACGACGGCGCCGTCGCGCAGGTCGTCCGCGGCGACGTCCTTCGCATCCGCATCGACGGCGAGGTCGTCAAGGCGCCCGTGACCCGCGCGGCCCTCGAACGCCTCGCGCCCGGCCAGGCGCTCAACGTCGACCTCCATCTCGCGCTGCCCGTCGGGCAAGGCTTCGGCATGAGCGCGGCCGGGACGCTCGCCGCCTGCCTCGCCGCGGTCGATGCGCTAGGCCTCGAGCCGGAGCTGGCGCTGGAGGCGGCCCACGTCGCCGAAGTGCAGGCGGGCACCGGTCTGGGCGACGCCATCGGCTCTTGGAACGGCTCGGGCGAGGTGCGCATGAAGCCGGGCTGCCCGCCGCACGGCTGGGCCATGCGGGTCGAACCGCCGGCCGGCACCCGGTTCCTTTTCTGCGTGCTCGGCGCCGCCATCCCGACGCCGCGCATCATCCGCGACGCCGCCTGGAAGCGCAAGACGCGCGACCTCGGCGACCCCGCCGTCGACCGCATCGTCGAGGCCAAGCGCGAGGGGGCGTGGGACCGCATCCTCCTGGAATCGTCCTCGTTCAGCCAGGCCTTGGGCCTGATGCCAGACGCGATGCGTCGACTGGGCGCCGCGCTCCCTGACGCCTGCCGCTGGGGGCAGTCGATGCTCGGCAACACCATGTGGGTGACCGGCTCGGATGTCGACCTCGAGGTCGCGCGGCGCGTCCTGGTCAAGGGCGGCCTCCTGCTGGAGGCTGGCGTGGACGCGACCGGGGCTCGGCTCTTGCGCTAGATTGGGCAGACTGCGCCGTAGGCCAGGCAGACGTCCATCGTGTCGCAAGGGTCGGTGACGCAGACGACGGTCTGGATGCCGACGGCGCAAGACTGCATGTTGCTGCCGACCACGCACGGGGGTGCCGCGGCGGCGGTGGGGGCGGCGGCGGTGAAGCCGATCAAGGCGACCAACGAGATGAGGAGGACAGCGCGGGCCATCATCGGTCGGCATCCCGGCAACGTGGCCTTAGGCCTTCGCGTCTGGCCCCGACCTGCCGGCCGACGGCCACAACCGGGCCACGGATTTCGCGGATTGCACGGAAACGTTCCGCGGTCTCCGTGCAATCCGTGGCCAGCCGGTGGGCCGGCGTCAGCGGAAGCGGATCGTCTCGGCGTTCTGCAGGCTCCGAGCCTCGATGCCGAACTTCGCCGTGATGCTTTCCGCCAGGTCGATGCACTTCGACGCCTCGCCATGGCCGGTGAGGACCAGTTTCGGTTGCGGGTCCATCGTCTGGATGAAGTTCATCAGTTGGCGCCGGTCGCAGTGGCCGCTGAAGCCGTCGATGGTGTGCAGGTCCATCTCGACGCGCACGGAGCCCGACTGGCCGCCCGGCCCCATGACCGGCATCTCCCGGAACCCTCTCTGCAGCTTCCGGCCCAGGCTGCCTTCCGCGTTGAAGCCGACGAAGCACAGGCTGTTGCGCGCGTCGTCGGCCCAGTGCTTCATGTACTCCAGGACGGGGCCGCCCGTGAGCATCCCCGAGGTGGCGAGGACGATGCAGGGATCGGGGTCGGCGCAAACACGCGCGCGCATCTCGTGCGAGTCGATGCGCTTGAAGATGGGCGACAGGAGCGGGTTGTCGTTCTGCTGGAAGATGCGCTTCTTCAGCTCCTCGTTGAGGTATTCGGGGTGTGCCGTGTGCAGTGCAGTGGCTTCCCAGATCATGCCGTCGAGGTAGACGGGGACCTTCGGGACCTGGCCAGTGCGCATCAGTTCCTCGATGACCAGCATGACCTCCTGGCTGCGCCCGACGGCGAAGACTGGGAAGACGACCTTGCCCTTGCGCGCCAGAGTGGCTTGCAGGACCTTCTTGGTCTCCTCGGCGGCCTCGACGCGGGCCGGCTGGTTGTTCTCCTTGCCGCCGTAAGTGGACTCCACGATGACGGCGTCGAGGCGGGGGAACTTGTTGTTGGCCGGGTTGAACAGCCAGCTGCGCTCGAACTTGATGTCGCCGGAGAAGGCCACGTTGTAGAGGCCGTCGCCGACGTGGAAGTGCGCGACGGAGGAGCCGAGGATGTGGCCGGCGTCGTTGAAGGTCAGGCGGATGTCGGGGCTGATGTCCGTCGTCTCGCCCCAGTCCACGGTGATGCAGTTGCGCAGCGCGTGGCGCACGTGCTCGGCGTCGTACGGCTTCTTGACGCCCTGCATCTCGGCGACGCGGATGTAGTCCATCGTCAGGAGGGCAAGGATGTCGCGGGTCGGCGTCGTGCAGTACACCGGGCCGTCGTAACCGTACTTGAACAGCAGCGGGACGAGGCCGCAGTGGTCGAGGTGGCCATGCGTCAGCACCACCGCGTCCAGGCTGGTGAACGGCTGCACCTCGCCGAGCCAGAACATCGGCGTCGCCGGGTCGTTCTCTTCGAACTTGACGCCGCAGTCGACGAGGACCTTGGAGTCCTGCGTCTGCAGCATGGAGCAGCTGCGGCCCACTTCGCGCCAGGCGCCGAGGGCCGTCATGCGCACCCACCTCTCAGCGTCCGTTCCGGCCGCTGAGCGGTGCATGCGGCGACCCGTCCGCCGCAGGAACTTGCGCCGCTCGTCGGCGACCTGGCGCAGGTACTCGCGCACCTCGCGCACGGTCTTCGATGGGATGGGCGGCGCGCGCACGACGCGCGGGTTCCAGCCGACCTCGGCGCGGATGCGGTTGAGGGTGGAGCCCTGCGCGCCGATGGCGAGGCCGGGCCGCTGCGCCTCCAGCGTGACCTCGCCGATGGCCTCGGCCCAAGACAGGTCGGCAAGGCCGGCGTCCGGCGGCACGATGGCGCGGATGCGCTTGGCGGCCTCCTCGGCCGGCATCAGCGCCGACGGGTCGGGCCGCACCGCGATGCGCTTCTGCAGGCTGCGGGCCAGCTTCCGGATGAGCGTCCCGTCGGCGAAGGCGGCCGGCGTCTTGGTGTAGAGGACCAGCTCGTGCGCCTCGAAGTCGAGGTCGGTGACGTCCACCTCGCGGGGGACGAGGCCGTCGACTTGGCGGCGCAGGTCACGCAGGAGGTCTTCGACGGAGGCCATGGGTTCACCGAAAAAGAACGGCGGAAGGCGGAGAAGGGGAAGAGCGGAAGTCGGAGAAGGGGAAGAGACGGAGGGGAGAAAGGGAAGGAGCGGGAGAGACGGACTGCGCTACGGATGGTAGCTCATGGGGAGCTTCATCGCCTTGTGGCGCTTGGCGACCTCGGCCTCGTCGAGGCGGCGGAAGCCGGCGGCGTCGATGACGGCGATGTCCATGCCGTTGCCGGACGCGGAGTCGCGCCGCATGGCGGCGTTGAGGCCCCGGATGGCGAGGTCGACGGCCTCCTTGACCGTCGTGCCCGGCTCGATGCGGTCTTCCAGGACACCATAGGCGAACGCGCCGCCGGAGCCAGTGATGGTCCAAGGGTCTTGGATGGCGCCGCCGGCGGAGTCCACCGAGTAGATGCTGCCGCCCTTGTGGTCGAAGCCGCCGACGATGAGCTGCACCCAGTACGGGGCGTAGCGCGACTGGTTCAGGATGTTGCCGAGCAGGGTGGCCGCGCCGCGCACCGGGAGCGGGGAGTCGCGCTTGAAGCGGTAGAGCTGAGCTTGCGCCTGCAGGTGGCGGGCGATCATCTGCGCGTCGCCGACGAGCCCGGCCGTGGTGAGGGCGAGGTGCGAATCGACGGGGAACATCTTCTGCGTGTTCTTGTGGCCGATGAGGTG
>JAXDQQ010000039.1:0-5029 GCA_034667805.1 Thermoplasmata archaeon
AACTTGTGAATGCGGACTCATTGCCAAATCAGAAACTTGGAGATTGACCGAAACGGGTACGCATTCAGGGACTTGGTTTTTCCAATGCCCCTGTGGAATCGGTTATTCAATCGAAATTGAGCCCGCCGACTAAGAACGCCGGTACACGCCGCGTTCAATAAAACGCAGACGGCCGTCGTCCCTCCTTCAAATCAGTTGCACAGGCGCTTGTGATGAGGGCCTCCACGTTCCGCTGGGGCGAACATCTCGTCAACGGACCCGAGGGAAAAGCTGGTGAATGCGCCCTCTGCGGCGCCGTGTTTTCCGAAATTCTGGAAGACCGCGGTTGTTCCGCTGTCGATTGACAGCTCAGTCATCCAACACCCAATTCACGCCCTCCCCCAATGACCTGACCTCCATCGACGCTACGCGCTCGCCGCCGACCCCGAACTCATCCAACATCCACGCGCCCTGCTCGAAGTGGATGCGATACTCCCTTCCATTCACGGCGAACCGGTAGTCCATCGGCCCGACCTCGTCCAACTTGACGATGTCCATCGCTTGCCTCGCCATGGCACGGCATTGGTCGCCGACGGAAGCCGTCGTCGGCGTGCGCAGCGAACTCGGACGACCGTTGGCTATTGCTTGTCGTCCGCGAAGTCCTCGACGATCTGGACGTTGAAATCAAGCCCGAGGCGCTTGTGCAGGGCGCCCCAGTCCGCGATGCCTTCGTCGACGGCGTCAAGGGGCAGCCCTGCGTTGGCCCAGCCGGACAGCACGTTGACCTTGGCGTCCTCGTGGAGGTAGAAATGGAACCTTTCTGCGTCCAGTCCGAGGTCTTTCACGACGGCCGCGAGGCCGGCCGTTTCGTCGCCGGGGCACAGGAGCACGGCGGCAAGCCAGCTCCTGCGCGGCTTGCTGCGCTTGGCCCAGGCTCGCAGGTCGTCGGGCTCGACGGCGTGCATGACGCGGTCGATCTTGGCCAGTTCGTCCTGGCGGATCGCGATGCAGGGCTGGCGCTGGGCGAAGAGCAGGAGCTCGGCCTCCCGCCAATGGGACCGGACGAGGGCCGAGGCGTCCGGGTGGGCGTGCCACCAGGTCATGCGGAGGCCGCGGCGCGGCCGCGCTTGACGGCGGCCTCGCTGCGGTGGTAGGGGACCATCTCGTGGAGCCGGAACACGACGAGAGTGCCTAGGCGAGTCAAAGCATAGGTCCGCTCCCGAAGGTCGTTGGTGAGCCCCGATTGGAGGATGCCTTCCTCGCGCAGGCGCTTGAGTGCCTTGGTCAGGACGTTGACGTTGCGTCCATGCA
Organism: Thermoplasmata archaeon; assembly: GCA_034667805.1. Lineage (GTDB taxonomy): Archaea > Thermoplasmatota > E2 > JACPAO01 > JAHFTW01 > JAHFTW01. The sequence continues at coordinate 1,291 of JAXDQQ010000039.1, forward strand.
GCAGGGCTTGCAGCTCGGCGTTCCGCTTGCGGCCGCCCACGAGGGCCTCGATGACCTCGCGGTCGAACGGCGGCTCCTGGTCCAGCAGGCGGATGGCCAGCCGGTACTCGTAGTCCTCTGGGATGGGAGCGAAGGCGCCGCTCATTCGAATACCAAATGGTATCTCATTATCCATAACGCTGTCGGTCATGCGATGTGCCTTGGCCGGCGCAGGATCCGTCCGCCACGAAAGGGCGCCGTGGGGGGCGCCAAAATCGAACGATCCTTGGCTTGCCGCCTACCGCTCTTCCTTCCTCGCTCCCTGCCTCTGGCTCGGCGGCCCCGGCACGAAGTTCACCAACGCCACCTGCCCGAAGCCGCCATGCGACAGCCACCCGACCGCGTTGACGCAGCCGTAGTCCTGCGCGTAGGCGAACATCTCCATGTACGGCCTCCCCAGGATGGCCGCCAAGACGCCGCGGTTCGTCCCGGCATGCGTCCCCATCACGATGGACCGCCCCTTGTACTCCGACACGATCTCCTCCAGCGTCGTCTTGACGCGTTCGCCGAACTCGTTGGCCGTCTCCCCTCCGCCGGGGGGCGCCGTGTTCGCCGGGTCCTGCTCCCAGCGGGCGGCGTGGTCGGAGTCCATGGCCAGGATGTCCTCCCAGCTCTTGCCCTCCCACTTGCCGAAGTGCATCTCGGCGAGCCCCTTGCGGACATCGAGCTTGTGCCCCTTGGCGCGGGCGAGGGGCGCGATGGTGTCGAGGGCGCGCTTGCGGGGGCTGGCGATGACGGCGTCGATGGGCGCCGGCTCGAGGTAGGCGCGGATGGCCTCCGCCTGGTGGCGGCCCAGGTCCGAAAGCCCGACGTCGGTGCTGCCGATGAAGGTCCCCACCCAGGGGTGCTCGACCTCGCCGTGCCGGCAGAACCACAGGCGGGTCGCGTCCACGGCGGCCGCAAGCCCTGGCGGCCTTGAGGATTCGCCACTGGCCACCTCCTTTGGGCCTACCGTCTCTTTTATCGACTCGGGCGGACTGTTTTGCCCGTGGCCCGCTCCCTCGTCTCCGGCCTCTTCCGGTACGGGGAGTCCGAGCTCGACCCGGCGGTCAACTCCGAGATCCTCCTGGAATCGGCGCGCAGCGAGGCGCGCGTGGCCATCCTCATCATCGCCGTGGCCATCGGGTTCGCCCTCTACTACCGCTTCCGGGGCCCCGCCGTGAGCGCCACCGCCCTGTTCGCCCTCATCACGGTCCTGCCGCTGCTCTTCGACGCGCAGCTGCGCCGCTCGGCCGCCAAGCGCGTGCGCGGCAAGGGCCCGCAGCCCCGCATGCGCGGCCCGCCGCTGCGCTGACGACCCGGACCAACCACCGATTGCACCGATGACCACCGATTCGAATCGGTGCAAATCGGTGTCATCGGTGGTTCGTCGGGCGCGTCAGAACTGGCCAGACGCCGCGCCCATGAGGGCCAGGCGGCGGCCGTGCTCGCGGCTGACCACGACGGTGAGCCCCGACTTCTGGCACTCGGCCTGCAGGGTGCGGTCGTTGGTGACGACGACCGCCTTCGCCTTGCGCGCGACCTCGAGCAGGCCGTCGTCGCCGGGGAGGCTCGTCTTGAGGACCTCGCAGCGCTCGGCGAACTTGAGGGCCATCTTGGCGTGCCGCGCCACGGCGCCCTTGCCCTTGAAGGCCAAGGTGCCCAGCTCGATGAGGACCGTGGACGGCACGAACAGCTTGACCTGGCCGAAGAGCGTGGCAAGGTCCTCCTCGACGCGGGTGCCGTGCGCGAAAGGGAGCAGCAGGGCGTTGGTGTCGAAGACGACGGGAGTCGGTTCGTTCGCCGCCTTGCCCGCCTTGGCGTCCGCCATCGGGTTCACTTCAGGATTCCGTAGCCGATGAGGCGCCAGCGCCCGCCGACGCGGCGGCTGATGGCGATGCGCGACGCGCCCTCGCTGGCGATGGGCAGCTTGAGGGCCGCCTCGACGGTGTCGTTGGCGGACTTGAGGACCAGGCCGACCGTGGTGGCGGTGCCGGCGTTGAGCATCAGGGGTTCCTTGACCTTGATGGGCTCGACGGCGGCCTCGTCCTCGGCGCCGACGACGCGCTCAAGGAGGGTGACCTGCATCGTGATGCGCTCGAGGGTCTTGGGCAGCTTGCCGGGGTGGCCAAGGACGCGCCCGACGAGGTTGTCCGCCTTGGTGACGGAGGGGTCGAGCTCGGTGCCGATGGCGATGAGGCCGCCGGGGGCGGCGCGCTCGACGGCGGTCTCGCCGACGAAGAGGCTGGTGACCTTGGTGCGCAGCGGCTGGTAGGTGGCCTTGTCGTCCTTCTCGACGCGCAGGCCGGGCATGATCTCGATCTCGTCGCCGACCTTGAGCACGCCGCGGATGAGCGATCCGCCGAGGACGCCGCCGCGCAGCTTGTCGGGGCGGGTGCCGGGGCGGTTGATGTCGAACGAGCGGGCGACCAGCAGCAGCGGCTCGGCCTTGGGGTCGTGCTGGGGGGTGGGGATGACCTTCTGGATGGCGCCGATGAGGGCCGAGATGTTGACGTCGTGATGCGCCGAGATGGGGATGACGGGGGCGCCCTCGGCGACCGTGCCCTTGACGAACGCCTGGATCTCACGGTAGTTCTCCAGCGCGCGCTTCTCGTCGACGAGGTCGATCTTGTTCTGCACGATGACGATGTTCTTGGCGCCGGCGATCTGCAGCGCCATGAGGTGCTCGCGCGTCTGCGGCTGCGGGCACTTCTCGTTGGCGGCGACCAGGAGGAGGGCTCCGTCCATCAGGGCGGCGCCGGAGAGCATGGTGGCCATCAGGGTCTCGTGGCCGGGGGCGTCGACGAAGGAGACGCGGCGCAGCTTCGTGGGCTCGCCGACGAGGCGGGGGTCGTCCTTCTTCGTCGTGAAGAGGTCGTTGCCGGCCTGGTCCTTTCCCTTGTAGAACGTGGTGTCGGCGTAGCCCAGCTTGATGCTGATGCCGCGCTTGATCTCCTCGGAGTGGACGTCGGTCCAGACGCCGGAGAGCGCCTTGGTCAGCGTCGTCTTGCCGTGGTCGACGTGGCCGATGAGGCCGATGTTGGCCTCGGGCTGCTCGAAGGCGGCGTCGACCTTGCCGGCGCCGGAGTCCGCCTTGGACTTGGGCGCCTTCACGGTCTCGGTCGTCGCCTGCTTCGTCGCCACGGTTTTCGGCAGGCCGGGCTTCGGTTAAAGGGTTCGCTGGAAGCGGATTCAACAGATGGGGCCGGATGAAACCGATTCCCCCTGGAATGGCCGGGGAAAACGGCTGGATGCGGGGGCTCGGCTGGATCAGCTACAGGGCAAGGACGAGCTGCCCCGCGGCGAGCAGCCCGACCATCGCGGCGACGGCCAGGAGGAGCTCGCGCCGGGTGGGAGCGTCGGCGGAGTCGGACATGGAACATCACACTCCAGGGGAGGTATTTGGGCGGTCTCGGGCAACCGTCGAACGATGGCCCCAGCGACCTTTGCCAGGCAAAGGTTCGAGTGGCTCTTGCCTGGTCGCGCAATGGCCTCGCCCATGGCAGACTCCGCCCCCGCCCTCTCGCCGCAGCAGGCCGCCCAGGCCTTGACCGACATCGCTGGCTACGAAGAGGGGCTAAGCACCCGTGTCGGCGCCCTGACCGGCATGGTGTGGGGCATTGTCTCCGCCGCCATCTTCGTCAGCTACGGCTTCGCGCCTCAGGTCTCGCCAGACTGGTTGGTCCCGTTCCTCTGGCTCCCATGGACGCTGGCTGGCGTC
>JAXDQQ010000040.1:0-4497 GCA_034667805.1 Thermoplasmata archaeon
AGGCCCGCAGCCTGGGCGGCGCGCAGTACTCGGGCGGCGTCCCGACCTCCACGGAGGCGTGAGCCGTCGCCTCCAGTTGGCAGGCGCCGTCAACGACGAGGTCCCAGCGCCACGTCCGCTCGCCTGCTGCCTCGTCATACTGGTTGGCCGCGGCATGCGAGGCCAGCCCGGGCGGCTGTGCGTCGAGGGCTGGCGCTTGGGCAGCGCTGCATTCGGCGGGACCCGAAGGGGTCGCCCGGCCACCGACGTCATCCGGTCCCGAGCCGAGGCAGCCGGCCACGGCGAACGTGGCCAGGATCGCCAAGGCCAGCGGGCGGCATGCGAAGGGCAGCATCGCCGGGCCATCGTCAGCGCCGCCTTCAACGTTCCCGAACGGACCCGGCGGCGCGGACGCGCGGCAAAGGGCCGCCAAAACCGGCGGAGGGTGTGGAGGGAAGCAAGGAGAGGCAAGGGAAGAAGAAGGGCAAGGGGGAAAGGAGGGCGGTTCAGCCAAGCTGCCCGAAGATCCAGCCGAGCGGGTCGTCGTCGGGCAAGGCCGGCGGCTCGCCGCCGGGGGGCTCCACCGGGGGCAACTCGCTCAGCAGGTCGCCGACGGCGACCAGTGCCTCGTCGACAAGGGCGAGGACACCGTCCACGACGACGCAGGCCTCCGGCACGATCATGCACAGGCCGTCGAGCGAATGCTCGGGGACCGTGCAGTCGTGGCCGGTCTGGTCGATGGCCGCGCAGACATCGCCCTCGACGTCGCCCGCCGAGATGTCCGGCGTGCAGGCGTGGCCGCTGGCGATGATGACCTCGCACACGGCCTCCAACCCTGCGCCGAGGGTGTCGCACGCGGCTGGCTGGTCGACCAGGGCATCGCACAGCTCGCGCAGGCTCAGGTCCAGGTTGGCCAGCACGCTGGACACCTGCTCCTCAAGCTCCTCGCGGGTGGGCGCCTGCACGTCGTCATGCAGCGCCACGATTGCGTAGTCGCCGCCCTGCTGGCTCGTCAAGGTCGTTCCACGCACGGCGATGAAGTACTTCCCTGCGCCCGGCAAGGACACGGCCCTGACCTGGTCGGGAACGGTGCTCGACGGCGTCGCCGGAGTGGCGGGGACCGCCGGCGTCGCCGGCAGCGGGCCGGGGTCGGTGCCGGTCAGGTTGAACAGCTGCAGCCGGATGGTGGCCCAGAGAGGGTCGATCACGGTCGTGCGGTTCTCGATGATGGCGGCCTTGAGCTCCGCGATGGCGGCGTCGACGGCCGTGCGGTTGCCGTTGACGCTTGCCGTCGCGTTGGCCAAGAACTCGTTCAGGTCGCCCCGGACGGGTTCGGTCACGTTGTCGTGGACCTCCTTGACGTCGGCGCTGAAGAGGCAGCGCTCAGGCACGCCGGCGTCCTTCGACCAGCAGTCGTAGGCGCCGAGCGCGTCGGTGGTCGTCGGGGCCTTGGGGAGGCCGGGGCGGTGCAGCGAGTCCAGGTGCTTGCCGTAGCGGACGAGGAGGTCCATCTCGGTGAACTTCGCGCCCACCGAACTCGGGTCGCAGGTGGTGTCGTTCGTGGCCCCGTTGACGAGGCCGCAGGCGCCCGAGACCGAACCCTCGCTGCCATCGCAGCTGCCGGGGTTGGCCTCCTCGAGGGCGGCGCACGCTTCCAGGCGGGCGTCCTCGAGTTGCGCGCAGGTGGCCACGTCGCCGGTCTCGGCGACGCAACGCTGCTCGAGCGTCTTCTGGATCTCGGCGCAGGTGATGGGCCCGGCGGGGGTCGTCTGCGTCTGCGGCGCCAGGAGGGGCACCAGCAGGCAGCCCAGACCGACCGGCGCCGGCAGCAGGCTGCAGGCCAGCGCGACGTTCGAGTTGGCCTGCGAGCCGAGCTGGCAGCCGAGGGCCGACAGGTCGCCGGCGGTCTGGATGTCAAGGAAGGTCGCGTTCTCGGGGAGGATGACCTTCCAGTACTCCGACTCGCCCAGGCCGACGTGGCCGAGCTGCGGCACTCCCGCCTGCAGCGTGGGGATGATGATGGACGACCCCTTGATGGAGAAGTCCGACGCCGCCCCTGCGATGCCCGCCGCGCGGCTGAGGCTGGCGCGCCAGGCGTGCGCGGCTGTCTCCTCGAGCAGCAGGTCGCATTGGTACGGCGAGCCCGTGTTCGCCAGGGTCACGCCGCCCAGGACGATGTTGCTCCAAGTGGTCGCGCCCGCGCAGGAGTCGGCGCCCGTGCCCGGGGCCACGTCCTTGGCGATCGCGAGTGCCAGGTTGGTGCTGCCGGGGCCGGTGGGCGTGGCAGCCGCCGCAAAGCTCAGCAGGTCGTCGCGTGGGCTGGAGGGCAGGCTGAAGAAGCACTTGGCCCCGGTCGCCGGGCGCAGCTGCGCCTGGACGTCCAATCCGTTGGGCAGGGCGTGGTAGCCCGAGCCCAGCGAGCAGCCGGACACGGTCGAGGCCGTCACGGTGAACGGACCCGAGCCGCTGGCGCGCCGGACCATGGCGATGTACGAGGAGCCGTCGGGGATGGACAGCTCGCACGCGTCCACGGAGCCCGCAGCCAGCTTCGACTCGCAGTCGCGGGTGGCGGTCGACGGGACCGCGTTCTTGCGGACGTAGAGGTCGAAGTCATTGGAGGGCGCCGACGTGAGCGAGAACCTCACCAGGTCGTTGGTCGGGTTCAGCGGGTCCGCGTAGGGGCTGCCCGGGGTGAAGGTGAAGTAGCACTTCGCGCCGGTGGCCGCGACGAGGTCGCCCGTGGCGGGCACGCCCTTGGCCAGCACGGTGGCAGCGAGGCCTTGCCCGCATGACGTCAGGGTCGATCCAGTCACGCTCCACGGTCCGGCGCCCGCCATGCGGGTCAACGTCACGTAGTAGGTGCCCGGGCCGGAGGCCAGCGCGCACGACTCGGCGACGCCGAGGCCGGCGTGGCTGGACAGGCAGTCGTAGGCGGTGACCGTCGGGGCCACGCCGAAGCGGACGCGCATGTCGACGTCGGCAGCCGCGTCGGGCACCAGGTCGATGCTGGCCGCGTCAGAGTCGGCGGGGACGTCGAACTTGAGCTGGCACACGCCGCCGGTGTCGTTCGACAGCGCGCCGGTGACCGGCGTTCCCGCCACGATGGGATGCGTGCCGCCGCCGGTGAAGAGGTCATCGAACGAGCAGGGCGAGAAGGCGCGGCCCGTGAGGGTCGTCGTCGGCGCTCCGGCCGAGCGGCGGATCGTCACGTAGACGTCCTGGCCCAGGTTCTGCAGGTCGCACTGCGCGCTGGTGGCCTTGAAGAACGGCGTGGTGGTGCCGCCCAGGCCCGAGCCCAAGATCACGTAGCCGAGGGTGGAGGCGCAGTCGAACGACGTGGCGCTGGCGGGGCCGCCGCGCTTGACGTAGATGCTCTCCGTGATCTGCTGGATGGTGAAGCCAGTGCCAGGAGAGGGCGGGACGGGGTTGGTGAACAGCTGGCTGACCCGGACGGTGGCTTCGAGCGGGTTTGGCGCGAAGTGGTACCGGCAGGTCGCGTCGTTGATGCTGCCGATGGCGGAGTTGGACGCCACGTTGTCGACGAGGTCGGTCACCGCCGACGTCGTGACGCCGCCCACCGAGCAAGCCTCGAAGGGGGCGATGGCCAACGTGAAGGGCACAGCGACACCAGCCGCGGGACGGACCACCTTGGCGTGCACGTAGGAGACGCCGGCCGAGCCGGCGTAGCAGACGTCCACCGCCGTGCCGGCAACGGCTGCCGCGCAGTCGGCGACGGTCGTGACCGCAGGGGCCGCCGCGGGCGAGGCGAAGACCGGGTTGGCGTCCTTGCGCAGGTAGATGTCGGCGTTCGCGCCGGTGGGTGTCAGGGTCCACCGGCTCAGGCTCTCGACCTGCGACAGGGGAGCGCGGAAGAGACAGTAGGAGCCGGCATCGGTCCCCAGCGTGGCCGACGCCGAGGTGGCGATGTCGTGCATGCCGGCGCCAAGCGAGCAGCTGGTGGGGCTGCTGGCCGTGATGCGGGCGTCGTTGCCCGCGGCCTGCGCGGCGTTGCGGTACACCAGGGCGTACCAGGCGGTGGGCGAGACCGACGGCGGCGGGGGCAAAGAAGGGATGGCGCCCGTGCAGGGGCGGGGATCGCCGGCGGTCGCGACGCACGCGTAGTCCGCGACGATGCTGCCCGCGGGACCGGCGGCCTGGCTGAAGATCGGGACGTCGCCCTGGCGCAGGTAGACACGCACGTTGGCGCCGAGCAAGGTCGGGGCGAGACCGGCGAGGTTGACCTTGGCCAGGTCGGCGCCGCTGCTCGGCTCGAAGCTGAAGTAGCAGCGCGAGTTCAGGTCTGGGGCCAGGGTGAGGTCCTTGGAGACGCCAAGGGCCAGGGGCGTGATGGCGAAGCTGTCGACGCCATCCACCTTGCAGCCGGAGAGCGCCGGGGCCGGGTCGAGGTAGGCCGTCACGGCGAAGGGAGCGGGGGTGGCGTCCACCCGCAGGACGCGGATGAAGTAGCTCGGCTGGGTGAGGGGCCACGGCGCCGTGCAGGTGTCCGAGACGCCCAGC
>JAXDQQ010000041.1:0-3492 GCA_034667805.1 Thermoplasmata archaeon
TGCACCTCGCTGCGGCCGTTGGTCAGGATGGCGGTCTTGCGGCCGGCGGCGCGGGCGGCCCGCATGGCGTCCTCGGCGCCCTCGAGGAACGCCAGCTTCGCCGTCGCCTCGCGCGAGAACGTGGCCACGAGGTCCTCGACCTTGAGGTCATGCGTCTGCAGGCGCTCGCTCAGGATGCGCAGGCGGACGTCGATGTACATCCATTCCCGCTTGGCCTTCCACGCCGCGAAGTTCTCCGCCATGACGCCGTTGTAGACCTCGCGCACGCGGTCGGCGCCGATGCCGTGAGCCGCGAAATGCAGCGCCGCGAGCTGGAGGATGGCGGCCTGCTCGGCCTGGCGCCAGTTGAGAAGCGTGTCGTCCATGTCGAAGACGACCGCCTTGATGCGCGCCAGGTCGAGGGGCAACGGCCGCGGCGACGCGGGCGCGGTTGAAAGCCCATCGCCGCCGGGCGGGCTGCCGGCATGGCCACGATTGTCCCTCCCCGGGTGTCCAGGTCGGTGCATCCCCCCGGTTTTCCAGGAGGCGCAGCCCTGGTCGTCCACGTCAGTTCGAGCCGTGCTCCATGCTCCTCTTATAGGATGGAACCCCGAATGAGAGCCCATGTTCCTGCACCGCTTGGCCGCTGGCCTGGTCTTCGCGGCGGGTGCGGGGGTCTCGCGCCTGGCCGTGGCCGGGGAGAGCCTGTTCCTCATGGGCGTCGGGCTCGGCGCCGCCATCGTTGGCCTTGCCTGGTTCGCTTCGGGCGGCCCTTCGGCGCCGGCGCCCCGGCACGCGTTGCTCCGCTACGTGCCCGAGGACGACGCGCGCCCCACGACCCGCTAGCCGCGCCGACTACCCGACGATCGGCCGCGGGATGAACGTCAAGGCGAAGATGACGAGCACGACGCCGGCGAGGACCTTCCGTTTGAGGTCGAGCCCGGTGCGGTCGTTCAGGGGTGGCGGGTGCTGCACGCCCATGAGCAGGATGAACACGGCCATGAGCATCCACGACTGGAAGCGCAGGGCGAGGTAGACGAGGCCGGCGACCGCCGCGTAGGCGGCCCACTTCATCTTGTCGCCGAGCACGGCGCGCGCCACGTGGCCGCCGTCGAGCTGGCTCGCGGGGAGGAGGTTGATGCCGGTGACGAGGAGGCCGACCCAGCCGGCGAAGAACGTCGGGTGCGTCAGGTAGTCGTCGTTGTGGAAGACCTGGTCGAGCGCGACGACGAAGAGCGGGTCGCCGAAACGGATGAGCCCGTCCTCCCAGGTGAACGTGACCGTGGCCTCCTGCGTCCCCTCCGGCATGGCCAGGGTGCGGCGGTCCTTGCCGCCGGGCGCCAGCTTGCCGTCGAGCTCCTCGATGCGGTGCGTGCCGTCGGCCTGCAGGAGGTCCGCCTTGGCCGTGTAGGCCCAGTCGCCGTCCACGTCCGGCGGCGCGGCGACGGCGAAGCTCACCGTGCCCGTCGTGTTGAGGAGATGGAGGATGGCCGTGCCGGACTCCGGGTGCTGGACGGTGTAGGGGACGTCCGCCGACAGGTCGGGGCGGCCGATGTCAGGCAGGGGCACGCCGACGGTGCCGGTGAGCCAGGCGCCGAGCAGGATGACGGGCACCGCGACGAGGAACCCCGCGATGGGACCCGACGCGCCGACGTCGAAGAGCGCCTTGCGGTCGGGCAGCGGGTCCTTGAGCGAGATGAAGGCGCCGAGCGTGCCGATGGGCATCAGCATCGGAGGCATGGGAAGGAAGAACGGCAAGGTCGCGCGCAAGCCGTGGCGGCGGGCGGCGATGGAGTGGGCGCCTTCGTGGACGCCGAGGATCAAGAGGAGCGGCAGCGCGAACGTCAGGAACCCCCACGCGAGGTGGGTCGGGCTCCACATCACCGACCAGTCCCACGACTTGTCGGCGTCCTGGTAGCCATGCCAGTAGATGGCGCCGGCCGTCACCGTCGTCACGACCGTGAGCGCGAACAGCACGGCGTGGATGGTGAGCTTGCGCGGCGGCACCGGCGGGCGGCTGGCGACGAACAGGATGTCCTCGCCGCCCTCGCGGCGGACGAAGGGGATGGCCTCGGGGTCGGCCGCCTTCAGCTCGTCGCGGAACGCCGCGAAGCGGCCGTCGAACTCCTCCGGCTTGACCAGGATGCAGTAGAGGCGGGCGACGACCTCGCCGCGCGCGGCCTCTTCGCTGGCGTCGTAGACGCGGAAGTGCCGGTCCACGATGCGTCGGAGGTCCGGCGCGGGCAGCATCTCGGACCGCCGACGCGCACCGGTTTGTTAAGCTGGCGGAACAGGGAGCCCGGCTAGGAGGCCAACGAAGCGCCTGGCGCAGCATGGCGCGGCGCCGTTCCTGCTCAATGCCGTCCTGACCCCTTTCGACGCCGACTCCGGCGACGTCAGGGTGAAGCAAATGGAGAATCGGCGCGCGGAGCGCGCCGGGCGGCGAAGGCGCCCCCTTTCCGCAAACCGATGAGGGCCAAGTCGTGGAACGCGACACCGACGACGACGCCGGCGGAAGGAGGTTTCACCGCGCCCGGGGAATCGAACGGGCCGGTTGGCCAAACTGTGGCCTACTTCGCCTTCTCCAATCCCAGCACGCGCTCGGCCGCGAGCCCGACCGCCTCGCGGTCCTGCTTGGGGGCGAAGACCCACCAGCGCCAGTGGTCCATGCGAGCGTCCTGCATGACCCGCACGAGCCCGCTTGCATCGGCGAGCGGCTTCAGGGTGCCGTCCTTGGAGCGGACGTGCAGGCCGGCCTCGCGGAACTTGGGCGGCTTCGGTACGTCCACGATGACGTGGTGCGCCGGCACACCCGCGGCCTCGGCCACCTCGGCCTCGATGCGGTGGCGCGAGGCGGGGCGCTGCTGCATGTCCTTGACCAGCGGCAGGTCCGCCTCGTCCGGGCGGCCTTCGCGGGCGCGCTTGTAGAGGCGGCGCTCGTCGAGACGGCCGACGAGCTCGGCGGGCACGCCGCCGACCGCGCGCAGCCTCGCGAGCAGGCCATCGTCCGTCTCGCGCTCGAGGCCGGCAAGGCTGGAGTGGCCGTCGCGCACGTAGGCGCGGATGGCGGCCAGCAGCATGCCTTCGCTGGCGCGCACCGTGTGGTGCAGGTACACGGCGGGATACATCAGGAACCGCATCGTCAGGAGGGCCTCCGCCGCGATGGTGCCGGACTCGTCGAGGACGATGCCGTGCTTCGGGTCGCGCAGGACGACCTCGACCAGGCGGTCGACGTCGACGTTGGAGCGCATGCCGGTGTAGTGGGCGTCGCGCAGGAGGTAGTCCATGCGGTCGGCGTCGAGGGAGCCGGAGACGACGGGCGCGTGCGGGCCCTTGCCCCCGACGGCGTCGGACACGGTGACCGGGTCGAGGCCGCCTTGGCGCAGCAGGTCGGCCAGCGGGCCCCAGCGGATGAGGTCCTGGCTGGTCTCCTCGTGGCGGCGCCCCTCCTCCTTGACGAGCTCCTCGAAGGCATGCGAGAACGGGCCGTGGCCGACGTCGTGCAGCAGGGCT
>JAXDQQ010000042.1:0-2569 GCA_034667805.1 Thermoplasmata archaeon
AAGGACTCGGAGTTCCGCGCGCAGGGCATCGGCCCTTTCGTGCAGGACAACCATTCCGGCAACACGGCGGCCGGCATCCTTCGCGGCCTGCACTACCAGTTGCCGCCCCAGGCGCAAGGCAAGCTCGTGCGCTGCACCCGGGGGCGCATCTGGGACGTCGCCGTCGACCTGCGCCCCGGCCCGACCCACCTGCGCCACGTGGGCATGGAGCTCGCGGGCGGCGACGGCACCATGCTGTGGATCCCGCCCGGGTTCGCGCACGGGTACCTGACGCTCGAGCCCGGCTCGGAGGTCTTCTACAAGGCGACGGCGGAATACGCCTCGGCGCTGGACCGCTCGATGCGCTGGGACGACCCCCGCCTGGCAATCCCTTGGCCGACGAAGGCCCCGACGCTCGCCGCCAAGGACGCGAACGCGCCACTGGCCAAGGACGCCGAGATGCCCAGGCGCTGGGACTAGCCGGCGTTGGCGGTGACGCAGAGGTCGCCCTCGCCAGCGGCCATGCGCGCGGCCACCAGGTCAGAGTTCTCCGGGGCCATGTGGTACCCGTCGTAGAACCCGTCAGGGACGCCGCCGAAGGAGGACAACTCGGTGAAGTCGTAGAACGAGAAGGACACGCCAGGACCACAGGCGTCCAGTCCGATCTGGCGCGCGGCGGCCTGCAGTGGGCCGAACGACGGCGTGGCCTCCAGGTGAGGCATCATCTCCGGGTGGAAGGGCAGCAGCACGACGTCGACCTCGACGCCGTCGCCCCGGATCTCCTCGATGAGGCTGCGCGCCTCGGCGACCGCGGCGGCGTCGACCACGGCGTCGTCGGGATACCTTGGGCCGATGTGGACCCGCCAGCTGCGCTCCAGTCTCGGCGCGAGGTCGAACGTGCCCGCGTCCCGCAGCTCTTGGTCGGTGGCCCAGGCGGTCCGGCCGTCCGCAGCGATCTCCATGAAAGGGTCGTCGAACCCCGATGTGGCGGTGAGGTAGACGTCGCGGGCCGAATCGAGCGCGTAGTCGTAGGCCAAGGTCTCCATGACGCGGCTGGCCCACCCGCCGACGTCGAGGGGCTCGCCCATGATCTCGGGCGCCGTCGCGGAGCGGCGGATGCCGATGTCACGCAGGTCGCGCGCTGTGAGCTGGAAGGAGTCGAGGCCAAGGACGACGCGTCGCGGCGCAGGGCCGTTGGCGCGGACGTACTCGTACACCAACCGGTCATCCTGCAGCCCGCCTCCCTGGATCGCGAAGTTGAAGCCGCCAGGGCCCGGCGGCAGCAGCGAGGCGCGCGAGGAGCCGAGCACCAAGGTTTCGAGAGGGCCCTGCCGCTCCTGGAATCGGGCCAGGCTCGCCGCCGTCGTGTCCGCCACGATTGGCCGGAAGAGGTCCGGCGGGAACTCGCCGCGCGGGTCGACGAGGATGTTGGTCGCAGCGGCCGCGGCCAGCCCCGCCAGCGCGAGCAGGACGGCGGTCACCGCGAACGCCTTGCCGCCCGCCGCGGGCGTGACCTCCAGCTTGGCCACCGAGGGCGCTGGCAGCGCACCGGTTGCCGACGCTGGCCTAGGAGCCTCGCTCACCCGCCGCGGGTGGCCCCGCGGCGCGCTTAATCCTTGCGACCGCGCCGGCTAGACTTGTTTATGGGCGCCGCCCCGTGCGGCAGACGTGCGCATCCTGCTCACCGGCGGCAGCGGCCAGCTTGGGCAGGCCTTCCAGGCCCTGGCCGCCGGGCGCAGCCACGGCCATGAGGTCGTCGCCCCGTCCCATGCCGACCTGCCCATCGAGGACGTGGCGGCGACGGAGCGCGTGGTCACCCAGGCGCGTCCCGACTGGATCGTGCACTGCGCGGCGATGACCGACGTGGACGGCTGCGAGCGCGACCCGGCCAGGGCGCACCTCGTCAACGGCCTGGGCTCCGAGACCCTGGCCAAGGTGGCCACGCGGCAGGGCGCACGCTTGCTCCTGGTGTCCACCGACTACGTCTTCGACGGCTCGCGCGGCCACTACAAGGAGGGCGACGCGACGAACCCGTTGAGCCACTACGGCCGGTCCAAGCTGGAGGGCGAACGTCTTGTGCTGGCAGCCCATCCCGATGCCGTCGTGGCCCGCACCTCGGTCGTCTTCGGTCCACACCGCAACAACTTCGTGCGCTGGGTCCGGCGTAGCCTGCGCGCCGCGTCGCCGCTGAAGGTCGCGCGCGACCAGTGGGTCACGCCGAGCCTCTCGGAGGACGTCGGGCGCCAGCTGCTCGCGCTACTGGAGGCCGACGAAAGGGGCGTGTGGCACACCGCCGGCGCCGAGCGGCTGAGCCGCCTCGAGATGGCGCAGCGCATCGCCAGGCACGACGGCCTCGACGCCGCACCCATCCAGCCGGCCGCCATGGCGGACCTGGCTTGGCTTGCCCCCCGGCCCCGCGATTCCAGCCTCGACGTCTCGAAGGTCTCCCGGCTGGCGAAGCCGATGGCGTTCGACGCGGCCCTCGACGCGCTGGGGGACGCCGCTTGACGAGCCTTCTCGTGACCGGGGGAGCGGGCTTCATCGGCAGCAACTACGTGCACCACGTCCTGCACTCCCGCGCCGGCGCGCC
>JAXDQQ010000043.1:0-6912 GCA_034667805.1 Thermoplasmata archaeon
CGCCGCGCAAGACGGCCTCGCCGACCCAGGTGCGCCCGGTCCCGCCCTCATCGTAGAGGACGGCCGTGATGACGGGGTCGGGGTTCGTCGAGGTCGCCGCGACGTCGAGGCGAACGACGCCGCTGACCCGAACGGGCCCGTCACCGAGGGCGAGGATGTCGCCGCTGCCGGCCTGCACCGTGACCGCGTCCGTGGGCGGCCACGTGGTGTCGTGGCGCCAGCGGCATTGGGTGTCCTCGACGTCGAAGCCATACAGCTGGTCCATGCCGGTGTCCTTTCCCTTGAGGACGTGGTCCATCCAGCGCAGCATGGTCTCGTTCCAGTCGCTGCGCATCGGGTAGACGTGGCCGTTGCCCGGCTCGCACTTGAACTCGTCCTGGTCGGCCCATTGGTGCAGCCAACCGAGGACCTTGATGTGCCCGTTGGCGTTCACCTGGTCGATCCAGGGCTCGATGTGGCTGGGCTGCACGTTCCAGTCCTGCAGGCCGTGCACGAAGAAGATGGAGCCGTTCCAGGTGGAGGTGGCGATGCTGCGCGTCCAGTCGCGCTCGACCCAGTAGGGCGTCTTGGCGCCGGCCACTGTGCTCGCGCCCGCGTTCGCGGCGCCCTCCGGCGTCGCCGCGCAGCCCTCGCCCGCCAGGCGGGCCAGCGACTCCGGCGAGTCGTCGTCGGGCCCGCCGGCCCCCGCCGCGCCGCCGACGTATTCGCTGAGGCCCTGCGTCACGCCGTACTCGGTGGTGAACGCGGCGGAGTCGACGCGCGCCGGCGTGCCCTTGGCGAAGGTGTAGCTGTACATGTCGGTGATGCCCGAGACGTGGAACAGGCCCTTGAGCGCCGGGTTGGGGAACTTGGCGATCATGCCGTTCTGCGTCGTGGCGTCGTACGACTTGCCGCCGGCGGCGATGTTGCCGTTGGACCAGGGCTCGGAGGCGAAGTGGGCCACGACCTCGTTGACGTCCAGGGACTCGCGGTCGCTGGCGACCTCGAAGCAGCCCTCGGAGTGGCCGGTGCCACGGATGGCCGACAGCACGACGGCGTAGCCGCGCGGGACGTACTCGTGGATCATGTACTGCGAGAAGGCGTCGCCCTCCGCGGTGGCGGAGTCGTCCCAGTACGGGCTGAAGTTGATGAAGACCGGGACGGGCTCGGTGGTGTCCGGGCGGTAGACGCCGTTGTGCAGGCGGAGGCCAGCCTCGCCGGACGTCAGGTCGGCGCTCGTGGTGACCCAGACCTCCTCGACGGGCAGGATCGAGTACAGCTTGGCCGACAGCTCCGTGGCGGGGGGCAAGTCGGGCGCCACGGCGGCACCGTCGTCCTTGCTGCCGAAGCATCCTGCAAAGCCGGGGACCAGGAGGCAGACGGCCAGGACGACCAACAGGAGACGGCGCACGCGTGGACGACCTTGGCGGGGTGTCAAAGCCGTTGTGGCAGCGCGAGTTGGCTAGGCTCGCCGTGGGTTTTGCCCGCCGAGCGCAGCGCAGGCGGGCGGTGGGGGGTCCGTAGGACCCGCCAGGCGCGAAACGAGCCTGAGCTCGAAGAGCGAAGGCCGTTTCGTGCCCGGTCAGAACCGCCGCACCGCGGGCCCCGGCGGGGGCGTCGGCGCGTTGGCGGCCTTCTGGGCGGCACTGCGGCCCTTCAGGAGCGCGGCATTGACGGCCTCCAAGAGCGCCTGCGGCGTGATGGGCTTGGTGAGGAAGTTCTGGATCTGCGCCTCGTTGATGGCGCGCACCGCGACGTTGAGCTCGGGGTACGCCGTGATGAGGATGCGCGGCGAGTTGGGGGCCACCTGGCGGGCCTTGGTGAGGAACTCGAGGCCATCCATGCCGGGCATCTTGTAGTCCGAGATGACGAGGTCGACCTTCTCGGTCTTGAGGATCTCAAGGGCCTTGGGGCCGCTGCTGGCGGTGTGCACCTTGACGCCGGGAAGGTGCATGGCGAAGACGTCGCTCAGCGACTCCAGGATGTCGGGCTCGTCGTCGACGACCAGGATGGCATCGACCTGGGGGCGCGCGGAGCCGAGCTTCGACATTGGCGCTTCGGACTGGTCCCCCCGGCTATAAATGGCACCGCAAGGAAGCTCAAATACCCGGCAACGGCGGGCAGCCGCTTTACTCCTGGCCCCGCAGGCGGCGGATGCGTTCCTCGATGGGCGGGTGGGTGGAGAACACCGAGCCGCGCGAGCCGCGCTTGCGGAACGGGTTGTCGAGGTAGAGGCTGGCCACGGTGCGGTCACCGTGGTGGGGCGTGGGCTGCCTCGCACCGATCTTCTCCAGCGCGCGGGCCAGGCCGTCCGGATTGCGGCTGAGGCTCGCCCCGGTTGCGTCGGCGAGGAACTCCCGCTTGCGGCTGATGGCGAAGTAGACCAGGCGTGACAGCAGCGGCGCCAGGATCATGAACACGATGGCGACGAGGAAGATGAGCAGCATCGCCGCGCCGCCCTCCTTGCCGCCGCCGCGGTTGCGGCCGCCGCCGAAGAACATCGAGCGGAAGACGATCTCGGCGAGCATGGCGATGAGGCCGATGAGGGCGATGGCGTACAGCGTGACGCGGATGTCGTAGTTCTTGATGTGCGACAGCTCGTGCGCGATGACGCCTTCCAGCTCCTCTTGGTCAAGCTCGCGCAGCGCCGTCGACGTGACGCAGATGATGCCGTGTGCCGGGTCCTTGCCCGTCGCGAAGGCGTTGATGTCGTCGTCCTCCTGGACGTACACCTTGGGCATCGGCAGCTGCGCGGCGATGCACAGCTCCTCGACCTTGTACAGGAGAAGCTTCTCCTCGCGGACGGCCGGGTTGGCGGGACGGGCGCGGGCAGACTTGAGGATGGCCGAGGTCCCGGACGCGGAGGCGATGGCGAGGTAGATGGCTCCGATGACGATGGCGATGATCAGCGTCACGTAGGGCGGGTAGCCCAGGATGATGCCGACGGCCAGGATCATCAAGGCCAGCATGGCGAACACGATGACGAAGAGCCGGATCGTCGCGTTCTTGTTGCGGCGGATCTGGTCGTCGAGCATCAACGTGGCCAAGCTTAGGCCTCCGGGACATTGGCCATCGGGGACCGGCCTAGAACTGGACCTTGGGCACGGCGCGCGAGCCCTCGGGGGCGGCCAGCATCGGCTTCTCCTTGCGGGAGCCGGCGAACCATTTGGCGGGGATGGTCTCGATGGCGTTGTTGTAGCGCAGCACCGAGTCGTTGTAGGCCTGGCGGGCGTAGGCGATCTTGTTCTCCGTGTGGCCGAGCTCGTCCTGCAGTTGCAGGAAGTTCGTGTTGGCCTTGAGGTCCGGGTAAGCCTCCGCCAAGGCGAAGAGCTTGCCGAGGGCGCCCTCGAGCATTCCTTCGGCCTGCATCTTGCCCTCGCGAGAGCTGGCGGAGACCATCTGGCTGCGGGCCTTGATGACGGCGTCCAGCGTCGTCTTCTCGTGGGCGGCGTAGCCCTTGACGGTCTCGATGAGGTTGGGGATCAGTTCGCCCCTGCGCTGCAGTTGGACGTCGATCTGCGCCCAGGCGTTGTCGATGGCGTTCTCGTACCGCACGAAGCGGTTGACCAGCGACACCAGCCACAGCACGAACAGGATGGCGACGATGACCAGCACTACGATGATCCAGATGGCGACCATGGGGCGTCGTGCATGCATTGCGAGGACCAGAAGAAAAGGATGAGCCTCGAAACGGCGGGGCTAGGCGTGTTTTGGGTCCTTGTGGGGGACGACGAGGACCGGGCGGTCGGAGTGGCGCACCACGTGCTCGGCCACCGAGCCAGCCACCAGCCGGTGCAGGCCGGTGCGCCCGTGGGTGCCGACGACGACCAGCGTGGCGGCGTGCCGGCGCGCCGAGTCCAGCACCGCCTGCACGGTGTCGCCACGCGGCGTCTCGGTCTCCACCATGAGGCCGGCCGCGCGTGCCTCGTCCGCCCAGGTCGTGGCGAGGGCCTCGGCGTCGGCCGCCTCGGCCTGCGCCTCGCGGTCGGGCGGGCGGGCGGCGATGGACGACGCCGTCGGGAGCTCGGCCTTCATGAAGGCGCGCTGGAAGACATGGACCAGCACCAGCGTGGCCCGCAGGTCCTTCGCCAAGGCGATGGCGGCCGCGAGGGCGGCTCGCCCCGTCTCGTTGAACTCGAGGGCGACGAGGATCTTGCCGGGCATGCCAGGGAATGGCCTTCGACGCCTAGATAGGCTTCTGGGGGCCAGTCGGGGGCCGACTCCCGACCGGCGGCGCCAGGAATGGGCCAGGAGCGCGGTTGGAACGCCGCAGCATTAAACAGGCATGGGGATAGGCCCGCTGACCGCCATGACTCTCGCGGATTCCCACGTGAAGGCCCTGCTCAAGGAAGGCACCACCCGCGCCGGGGAGCCGCCCAGCGGCTCGGAATGGCGCGTGTCGCCCGAGGCCATCGAGGCCGCCAAGGGCAAGGCCGAGGAGTACCTGCGCAAGCTCGGCGAGCAGTCGGCGCGCAACTGCGCGACGGCCAAGCGCAGCACCCTGAAGGCCGAGGACGTCCAGGAGCCATCGGCTCCGGCACCGGCCTCGTCGTCGATGATGGGCTAGCGGCGCCATTCCCGTTCGCCAAGGGGACTACGTTTTCCGGCGACGACGCCGACGACACCCAAACAGGGATTGCGCGAATCCCAACGAAACGACGACCTGGCCATTAGCCATTCGTGAAATCCCTGTTCCCGGGAGTCGACGCCGACGGCGGAAGGAGGTTGGACGGCGCTCGTGGAACCGAACGGGGCTTTGCCAGGATGCCCTAGGACGGATTGAGGCCTTCCAGCAACTTGCGCAGGGCCGCCGGGATCTCCTGCGTCCGCTTCGCCTTGTAGTCATAGGCGACCTGCACCGTGAGGATCGTCGCGTACACCGCTTTGGTCTTGGAGTGCCGGATCTCGTAGGAGAAGTCCCACGACTTGCCGCCGAACCGGCTCACCCACATCGCGAGCTCGATGGGGTCCTCCTTGGCGATGGTCGCCTTGTACTCGATGTGCGCCGACGCGATGATGAAGGGCAGGTTCGCCATGCTGGGGTAGCCGGCGACGTCTTGGAACCAGTCGCAGCGGATGGTCTCCGCGTACGTCAGCATCACGGCGTGGTTGACGTGGTCGAGGGCATCGATGTCGCGGAAGCGGATGGCCATCGGGCGCACGAAGGCGGGCACGCCCCGGCCAGCACGCGCCCACGTTGAAGGCTTGCGGCCGAAAGGGCTGCGCCCTTTCGAGACGGCGGAGGATTCATCGCCCGGCCGCCCATGGGTCGGTGTGCCTGCCATCGTGGTCGCGGTCGACTTCTCCAAGGCCAGCCGCAAGGCGTTCGACGCGGCCGTCGCGCTCGCGGCGGACCTAGACGCCACCCTCGTCCTGGTGCATGCGTTCGCGCCGATGCCGAAGGCCGGCGCCCGCGGCCCCATCGGGCAGGCGAAGGCCGAGATCGACGCCTTCGAGTGGCGCGACCTGAGCGAGGCCTGGGCCGCGGAGGCCCGCAAGAAGGCCAGCGTCGCCATCGTCGGCCGCGAAGGCAAGGCGCCGGAGGTCATCGCGAAGGTCGTCGCCACCCACAAGGCGCGGCTGGTCGTCGTCGGGAGCCACGGCCGTGGCGGCCTCAGGCGCGCCGTGCTGGGTTCCGTCGCCGAGGCGGTCGTCCGGTCCAGCAAGGTGCCCGTGGTCGTCGTGCCGGCCTGAGCCGTCCGCCAGACTAGCGGCGGAAGTGACGTCGGGCCTGACGTCGGGCTAAGCCGCTTCGAAGTGGCCGTGCACGACGACGACCGGGGTGTTCGTGCCTTTGCGCACGGCGTCGGCCACGGAGCCGAGGATCGTCTTCTCCAATCCCTTCTTGCCGCTGCTGCCCAGGACGACGGCCTTGGCGTGGACGCGCTCGGCCTCCTCCAGGATGATGGCGGCGGGCAGGCCGGGCCGCGCCACGAAAGCGGCATCGACGCCCTGCGACCGGGCGAGGTCAACCCAATCGGTGCCCGTGATGCCGCCGTCGGCGCCGGGCTCGGCGGTCTCGTTCTCGAACTTCGTGGTATCAGGGCGCGTCATCTCGAGGCCCGGCGCGCCCAGCGGACGGACGGCGTGCACGAGGACGACGCGGCCGCCTTGCTCCTTGGCCATGCGGACGCCGGAATCGAAGGCGGCTCGGCTGGACGGCGTGAAGTCGGTGCCCACGACGAAGGTCGGCGGCATGCGGTCGAACATGCCGAGGAATCGGGCCTCGCGGCGATGACCGTTGGGGATTGGGCGGGCAATACCTGTAGGGGTCTCTGGTTCGCTTCGCTTGACCTGGCGCGGCGGGCCTGACGCTTCGCGTCAGTCCTGCTTCATGTCGGCTTCTGGGGGCACGCCGGGCGCCGTGTGCGTCGCATCGCCGCGCTTGCTCAGCTTGTGCCGCACGATGTTGACGAGGCCGCCGGCGTCGAGGATCTCGATGGCCTTGGCCGATAACGGGATGCCCTTGAGCTCCGTGTTGCGCGTCTCGTTGCGCACAAGTCCCTTCTGAAGGTCGACGGAGACGGCCTCCCCGTCTTTGACGAAGTCCTTCGGCATGTCGGGGCACTCCATCACGGGGAGGCCGACGTTGATGGCGTTGCGGTAGAAGATGCGGGCGAAGCTGCGCGCGATGACGACGGGGATACCGGCGCCCAGCATGGAAAGCGGCGCGTGCTCGCGGCTTGAGCCGCAGCCCATGTTGTCGCCGGCCACGAGGATGTCGCCTGCCTTGACCTGCTTGGGGAAATCGACGCGCCAGCCTTCGAGGATGTGCTCGGCGAGGCCCTTCGGGTCGATGATGGTGAGGTACTTGCCCGGGGTGATCATGTCGGTGTCGCATGAGTCCGGCAGGGCCCAGGCGCGGCCCGAGAACCGCGTCTTGAAGTGCAATCCCGGGGAGGCCATGCGGCCGCCACGGAACCCTGGTTTAAG
>JAXDQQ010000044.1:0-6438 GCA_034667805.1 Thermoplasmata archaeon
TGGCCACGTTCTCGCGCGAGGCGACGGCGAAGCTGGCGTTCCTCGAGGGCGCCGAGGACGCCATGCGGGCCGCCCGCGCCGCCGGCCGCAAGACCGCCATCCTGACCAACGGCCGCAGCGAGGTGCAGCGGCCCAAGGTGTTCGCCTTCGGCCTGCACACCGAGGTCGACTTCGTCGGCATCACCGGAGAGCTCGGCGCGTGGAAGCCGGACCCGATGGCGTTCCGACTCGTCCTCGACACGCTCGGTGTCCAGCCGGCGCACGCCTTGATGGTCGGCGACAACGAGGACTTCGACATCACGCCGGCAAAGGCGCTGGGGATGCAGACCTGCTGGGTCGACCCCGAGGGACGGACGCATCCCGACGCCGACCTGGTCGTCCGGACCCCTGCGGCCCTGGCGAAGCTGTTCCAGGCGAGCCTCGGCTAGGCACGCCAACGGAACCGCGGATCACGCGGACCGCGCGGAAACCTTGGTTCCGCGGCTTTCCGCGAGTTCCGCGGTCCGGTCGGAGGGGGCGGCGGTCCGCGAAAAGGCTCAAGCCTCCCCCGCCGGTCCGCCGCCCGATGCAAACGTACCCCGTGCGCCCCGGCCACGCCGCCAAGACCGACCTCAAGATGCTCTTCGAGGCCGCCTTCGACTCGTGCACGGAGAAGGGCGGCTGGCTCACCGGCAAGTTCGGCACCCTGCTCGACATCAAGGTGAAGTACGAAGGCAAGAAGGAGTTCGTCGTCGACACCGTCACCGACAAGACCGTGGCCGTCAAGATGGCCCAAGGCGACGACTCGGCCATGACACTGGCCAAGGAGACGCAGTCCCGGTGGAACGATTTCCTCGAGGGCGCCACCGGCTACGACGCCAAGCAGCGCTCCAAGAAGATCCAGGAGGCGGCGAAGAAGGACGCCGCGGATAAGGCCGCCAAGGCCAAGGCGTAAGAAGTCGGCAGGGCCCGTTCGATTCCCCGAGCGCGGTTGACCCTCTTTCCGCCGTCGGCGTCGTCGGCGCCGTCGGCTCGGCCCTCGGACTTCCCGGAACAGGGATTCCACGAATGACTGGGATGACACCGGTGGCCGGTTCGTCGCGATTCGCGCAATCCCTGTTTGGGCGTGGTCGGAGTCGCCGCCGGAAGACGATGGGCGATCGTGAAGCAGGAGCGTAACCTCCTCGACCGCAGGCTTAACGTCCCCCCGTCTTCGAGCGCCAGCCATGCCCGTCCTCGGCATCGAAGGCACCGCCCACACGCTGGGCGTCGGCCTCGTCGAGGACCGTGGCGACGGCCGCGCCCGCATCCTCTCCAACGAGCGCGCCATGCTCCGCCCCGCAAGCGGCGGCATCATCCCGCGCGAGGCGGCGCACCATCACGCCGAGGTCGGCCCCAACATCCTTCAGGCCGCCCTCGAGAAGGCCAAGGTCCGCCCCGAAGAGGTGGACGCCATCGCGTTCAGCCAGGGACCTGGCCTCGCCCCCTGCCTGCGCGTCGCGGCCACCATGGCGCGCGCCCTCGCGCTGCGCACCGGCAAGCCGCTCGTCGGCGTCAACCACTGCGTCGCGCACCTGGAGATCGGCCGCGGCCTCACCGACGCCTCGGACCCGATGCTGCTCTACGCCTCGGGCGGCAACACGCAGGTGCTCGCCTTCGCGCGCGGCCGCTACCGCGTCTTCGGCGAGACCCTCGACGTCGGCCTCGGCAACGCCCTCGACAAGTTCGCCCGCGACAACGGCATCGCCTTCCCCGGCGGCCCCGAGGTCGAGCGCCTGGCGGCGACCGCCAACAAGGGCCCGCTCCATCCGCTCCCGTACACCGTCAAGGGCATGGACATGAGCTTCGCCGGCCTCGCAACGGCTTCGCAACGCCTGGTCACCAACGGGACGCCCTTGGCCGAGGCCTGCCACGCGTTCCAGGAGCACGCGTTCGCCGCGCTCGTCGAGGTCTCCGAACGAGCGCTTGCGCACACTGGCAAGTCCGAGCTCGTCCTCGGCGGCGGCGTCGCGTGCAACGCCCGCCTGCAGGCGATGGCGCGGTCGATGTGCGAAGAGCGCGGCGCCGCGTTCCATTGCCCGCCGCGCGACGTCCTCGTCGACAACGGCGCCATGATCGCCTGGCTCGGGCTGCGCAAATTCGGCGCCGGCGACACGCTCACCGTGGAGGCCAGCGGCGTGCTGCCGCACCAGCGCACCGACCAAGTGGAGGTCACGTGGCGATGACGCTCCCGGTCGGGCAGGCGAAGACGCGCGGCGCGGAAGCGGTCCTCGAACCCGGCGAGCACTTCGGCCGGCCCGTGCTGGCCAAGCGGCGCGCCCCGAAGGCGTACCGCCACGCGGCGCTCGACGCCGCTTTGCGCGACGGCCGGACGCGCGACGAGGGCAACCTGCTCTTGGCCGCGCGCGCCGCCGGCGTGCCCGTGCCCGTCGTCTACGACACGGACCGCGCGGGCGGCACCATCCTCCTCGAGCCCATCGCCGGGCTCACGCTGCGCTCCCAGCTCGAAGTGGACGACGAGGCCACGGCGGGCGCCCGCCTGCGCCGGCTCGGCGCCTTGTTGCGCCTGCTCCACGAGAGCGGGTTGACGCACGGCGACCCGACGACGAGCAACGTGCTGGTGCCGGACGCCGCCAAGGCGGACGGCCTCGTCCTCATCGACTTCGGCCTGGGCGCCTTCACGGAGGACGCCGAGGACCGCGCCGTCGACCTGCACCTGCTGGAGGAGGCGCTCGAGGCGACCGACGCGCGGGCCGCCGGCCTGCTGGCGGCGTTCCTCGACGGCTATGGCACGGGTGGCCGCGCCGATGCCGCCCTGCGGCGGCTTGAAGCCATCCGCGACCGTGGGCGGTACCGGTGACGCCGAACGTGCGCCAGCCGCGGCAGGCCCGGGCGCCGGCCTCCGGCAAGGCTGGCGCGTCCCGCGGCCTCCCGCGCCGCATCACCTTCGTGACCGGCAACGCGGGCAAGGCCCGTGAACTGCGCGAGCAGCTGGCGCCGCTCGGCATCGAGGTCGTGCAGGACGCCCGCGGCTACCCGGAGGTCCAGGCCGACACGCTGGCCGAGGTCGCCGAGGCCGGCGCGCGACACCTGCTGGCGTCCGGCCTCAAGCCCCCGTTCCTGCTGGAGGACTCGGGCCTGTTCGTGGCGGCCCTGCGCGGCTTCCCCGGCGTCTACTCGCGGCACGCCCTCGACACCATCGGCTGCCCGGGCGTCCTCCGCCTCCTGCAGGACGTCGAGGCGGAGATGCGCACCGCGGCCTTCCAGGCCCACCTCCTCTACGTCGACGGGGCCGGCGGCCTGCACGGGTTCGACGGGACCTGTCCAGGCCGCATCGCGGAGCGGGCCGCGGGCGCCGGCGGGTTCGGGTTCGACCCGGTCTTCCAGCCGCGCGGCCACGACCAGACCTTCGCCGAGATGAAGCCCGCCGAAAAGGCCAGGTCGAGCCATCGCGGGATGGCCGTCCGGGCTTTCCTGGACTTCCTCGATAAAAGCACAAAAGCATAAAGCCCGGCAAGGTTGGGACAAACGATAGCGATGGCACGGTCTCCCGCCAAGCGGTTTGTCGGCACCCTCCTCTTCCTCCTCGCCGCCGTCATCACCGTCGCGTTCCTCTTCATCCTCTACGCGGCGTCGGCCAACGACGATTCGGTGCCGCTGACCGACGAGGTCCCGGCCACCGCGCTCGTCGCCGCCATCGTGCTCGGCGTGATCGTGCTGATCCTGCTCCTCATGCTCGTCATCCGGCGCTGGGACGACCGCGCCGCCCGCGCCGAATCCGGCGAGGTCTTCTTCGTCCCCGACGACGCCCGCAAGCCGCTGCCTGCCCCGACGACCGCCTTCGAGGCCGCCCCCGACGTCGTCGTCTACGACCTGGCCAAGGTCCCGCTCGCCCGCCGCGCGTGGTCGAACTCCGAGAAGGACGGCGCGCAGCATCCCTACTACTTCCCCAGCAGCGTCGCCGCCGGCGTGTACGTCAACGACTACCTCGACCTCGGCAAGGGCAAGACCCTCAAGCTGCGCACGCTGATGGCCGGCCCCGACGGCCCCTACGCCGACACCTTGGCCCCCAGGTCGCGAGCAAAACCGCAGCCCCGCAGCGCCGCCAAGTCGGTCGTCGCGGCCGCCGGGCGCCAGAAGCTCGTCCTGCAGCAGGCCGCCGGCGAGGAGTCGCCCTCCAGCAAGGACGTCTACTACGACTACGCCGGCGACAACCACGACATCGAGGACATCGAGGGCATCGGCAAGGTCTACGGCGACAAGCTGCGCGGCCTCGGCGTCCAGACGACCGCCCGCCTCGCCTACGAGGAGGTCGGCTCCCTCGCCGAACGCATGGAGCTCCCCCGCCGCACCGTCGAGCAGTGGAAGCACATGGCCGAGCTGATCAAGGTCAACGGCATCGGCCCGCAGTACGCCGAGGCGCTGGTGCGCGCTGGCATCGAGGGCATCGCGGAGCTCAAGCGCCGCAGCGCCACCAAGATCGCCGACCAGGTCAACGCCTACCTCGACACCCTCGACACCAACGTGCTGGGCGTCAAGATCACGGCCAAGCGCGTCGAGGGCTGGCAGGACAACGCCCAGCCCATGAAGCGCATCCGTCTCCAGGTCCCGGCCGAATAGCGGCCTTGGCCAACGGGAGTATCTTCGCCGTCCACGCGGGCGTCGTCGCGTTGATATAGCCCCTCCTTGTCGCGAGGCTTGGCCACGTCTGCCGCCGGTCCCAGTGGACGGCGCTGGGCGCGACCAGATTCCAAGAGGAACTTCATGAGCCGCCACGCCAGCAGCAAGCCCGTCCGCGAAGCCGCCCCCGAATGGGTCCCCATGCTCCCCCGCGAGGTCGAGAGCAAGGTCGTCGAGCTCGCCAAGGAAGGCAAGCAGCCCGCCGTCATCGGCCTCATCCTGCGCGACTCCTACGGCATCCCCTCGGTCCAGGAAGTCTGCGGCAAGAAGATCCAGCAGATTCTGCAGGCCAACGGACTCGCCGGCAAGCTGCCGCAGGACCTGCAGAACCTCGTGCAGCGCGCCATCGCCCTGCAGGAGCACCTCGCCGCCAACCCGCGCGACCTGCACAACCTGCGCGGCCTCGAGCTCATGGAGAGCCGCGTCCGCGCGCTCGCCAAGTACTACGTCTCCCGCGGCGACCTGCCGGACACCTGGGCGTACACCCGCGAGGGTGCCCGGCTCCTGGTCGACTAAGCGCAACCGCCGACGACCCGGCCACGGATTGCACGGATTCCACGGACCGTCAGGTCTTCCGCGCAATCCGTGCAATCCGTGGCCCGTCGTCGCATGGCTTCGAGGCACAACCTCATGCGCGGTCCTCGCGTAGCCTGAGCCAATGGGCCTGAGCGAGTTCCAGGAGTCCGCCGCGCGCGCCGCGGCCCTGGTCCGCTCGCGGCCCGCCGGCACGCGCTGGTTCCTCGCCTGCGACAGCGACGCCGACGGCCTGTGCGCCGCCGCCGTCACCGCCGCGGCCCTGCTGAAGGTCGGGCACCGCTTCACGGTGCGCGCCAGCCGCGACAAGACCGCCGCCGCGTACAAGGCGCTCGCCACCGAGGACTGCGACGGCTACGTCGTGCTCGACAAAGGCACGAGCCACCTCGTGCAGCTCGCCGACGTGGCGCGCACCACGAACCGTCCGGTCCTCGTCGTCGACCACCACAATGTGCCCGAGGACGCGGGTCGCGTCCTCGGGCCTGGAGGCGAGGCCGGCCCACTCCTTGCCCTGCTCAACCCGCGCGCCTCCGGCCTCGACGGGTCGCGCGACGCCAGCGCCGCCACCACGGCGGTCGCCCTCGCCGTGGCGTTGTGCGGCGACGCCGCCTACGCGTGGGGCCCCATCGGGCTCGCCGGCGCCATCGGCGACTGGCAGCACATGGGCGGCTGGAAGGGCTGGAACCTTGCTGTGTTGGAGCGCAGCGCCTCCCTCGGCCACGTCAAGGTCATCCCCCAGCCCGCCTTCATCGCCGTCACGTTGGCCGAGGCCATCGCGCGGTTCCAGCCGGCCATCCCGGGCGTGCATGGCGACCCCGCCGCGGCGGCAGCCTTCGTCCGCTCGCTCGGCCTCGACACCGAGGCCGAGGTCGAGGACCTCACGCCGGAGCAGCAGACCCGCCTTGTGTCGGCGTGCACGCTGCGCCTGCTGGCGGCGGGCGACGACGGGACGAAGGCGGCCCGCCTCGTGCTGCCGACGGAGCACAGCGCCAAGCTGGGCACGAGCCTGCGCCACTGCTTCCGCATCGTCGACGCCTGCGGCCGCATGGGCGAGACCGGCACCGGCATCGCGTTCCTCCTCGGCGACAAGGCCGCGCGCTCCGACGCCGTCGGCTGCTTCCTGCAATACCGCCAGGCCCTGGCCGCCGGCGTCCGGCGGCTGCGCGACGAGGGCACGAAGCCGATGCGGGCGGTGCAGGTCGCCTGGACGGACGACCCCGCCTACACCGGCATGGTCGCCGGCAT
>JAXDQQ010000045.1:0-14641 GCA_034667805.1 Thermoplasmata archaeon
GGCCAAGGCGGATACCCGCTCGTCGCAGTGCAGGTCACCGTCGTCCTACCTGAGCTGCAGCTGCCCTGAGGTGCACGGTCACGGGTCCCGCGGGAGCGGGTCGGGATGGTAGTGCTCGCCCGCGAAGTGGTTGATGGAATCGGCCCAGGCGCCGAGGTCGAGCGGACGGGTCACCTTGCAGACCTCGCAGCGCAAGTGGGTCACGCCGTCCTTCTGGAAGGCCTCGACGTTCCCGTGCACCAATCACGAAGACCGGGCAGGAGGAGAAGCGAATGGCCGGCGCACGCCGAGGCTAAAGGTCGCCCGAGTCGCGCAGGCGGTCCTTCTCTTCCGGGGGCAGGAACTTGCTGCTGCATCCCGCCTTGAAGTCCTGCACGTCGTAGAGGTAAGCGCCGTCGGGGACCGGCGTCCCGTCGGGCAGCTCCGTCATGAGGCGGCCGGTGAACTGGCTGGGCTTCGGCCGCATCGGCTCCTTGAGCGGCCCTGAATAGACGCCCCAGATGCGCGGCGTGTCCGCGGTCGAGTCGTGGAACGCCTGGATGGCGAAGGCGCGGCCGCCGGTGGTCGTCCAGTCGAGGACCGTGGCCTCGTAGGCCGGCAGAGGATCTGCGGGCAGGACGCGCGTCTCGTTGCGGTAGGTCCAATGGACGGTGTCGCCCTCGATGCGGACGGACACGGACCGCGTGCTGTACCAGGACTGCCCCGCCTCGTCCGTCCAGCGCACCGTGTGGGACGTGTGGTCGGCCCAGTCCGGGTTCTCCGCCAAGGTCTTGCCTTCGTCGCCGACGACCGGGACCAAGGGCGGCTGCGGCACGCCGAGCAGGACATGCTCGCCCGATGCGTAGCGCGCCGGCTCGGCCACGACGTCCTCGACGCGCCGCACGCTCGCCTCGCCCTCGGCCAGGCTGAGCGTCCACGCGCCGATGCCCAGCGCGACGAGCGAGAGCGCGATGAGGACCTGCGAGCGACGCTGCATGCCTAGGACCGCGCTGGAGGCTGCGGAGGCTTGGCCTTTGCGGTGGCCTCCAAGGTCGCCAAGCGCGCCTCGAGCCGTCGCGCCGCGCGGTCGAGGTGCCAGAGGTAGGCGGCCAGGCCGGCGAAGACGGCGAGGAACGACAGGAAGAAGGTCAATTGGTCCGAAACCACTAGGTCATCTCCGCGAACATCAGGCAAACTCCATCGATTCGATGCGTTCCTCGAGCCGGACGAGGCGAAGCCGCGCCAGCCAGAGGTGGATGAAAAGGGCGAGGAACGCCACCGCGCTGAAGGCCAGGACGTAGCCGACGACGGGGCCGACCGCAGCGTCGGGGTTGGCGCCGGGGCCGGCGATGTCGGGGTGCAGGCTCGTCGAGAGCAGCCGGCTGGTGGCGAAGGACAGCGGGACCCCGAGGAAACCAAGCACGCCGAAGGCAGCCGAGAGGCGAGCGCGGCGTTCTTCCCCGTCGACTAGGCGGCGAAGCAGGAGGTACGCCGCGAAGGTGAACCACAGCACGACGACCACGAGCACCTTGGGCTCCGAGTAGACGGTGGCGAGGGAGGCGCGGCCGGATTCGCTCCACTCCTGGATCCCCCACAGCGTCCCGGTGGCGAGCGCGACGGTGTTGAACCAGAACCCGACCTCGGCGGCGGCGCGGGCGGGGGCGTCGTACTTGGCGTCACGCTCGTTCAGCACGGCGATGCTCAAGGCGAACACGACGAAATAGGCGGCGAAGGCGGCCCAGGCGCTCGCCGGGTGGAAGAACAGGACCTTGCGCGTGAGCGGCGCGGAGACGTCGGCGAGGCCGCTCCAGTCGGGCGCGACGAACCAGACGAGGTAGAGCAGGACGGGCCAGCACAGCAGCGTCGCCCACAGCGAACCGCGGCGCCAGGCGTCGACGGTGGTCGCGCGCATCATTCACCGTCCAGGATGACCGGCCACAAGAGCCATGCGACGCCGGCGGCGACCAGGTCGTAGGCCACCATCAACAGCAGGGCCGGGCGGGCTTCTCCGAACGTGGCATCCTGCAGCGCCCGTCGCGTGGCTTCGATGCCCGCGTGCAGCAGCGGCGCGAGGACGGGGACGAGGAGGACGGGCAGCAGGGCGTCGCGCATGCGCGCCTGCGCAGCCAGGGCGGAGGCGAGCGTGCCGGCGATGGCGATGCCGAGCACGGCGAGCGCCACCACGGCCGCAAGGACGGCCGACACGTCGAACGCGAAGAGAGCTGCGGCGAGCGCCAGGGTGACCAAGGCGATCAGGCTTACTAAGGCGACGTTCACGAGCGTGCGGCTCCAGCCGTGCCAGGCGACCGGCACCGGCGCGGAGCGCAGCAGCGCCAGCGTGCCCTTGTCCGCCTCGTGGGCGAAGCCGCGCGCCACGAGGGCGGCGGCGGCGAAGACCAGCGGCACCCAGAGCACGGCCGCGGCCATGCGCGGCTCGTCGGTGAGGCTGGAGAACGCGAAGAGGTCGACGAGCAGGAAGAGGGCCGCCAAGACGAGCGCGGCCTGCACGGACTCCTTGCCGCGCGCCTCGCGGCGGACGTCCTTCCACAGCAGGGCGGCGAAGCTCAAGACCTGCGCTCCTTGGTGGCAGATGGCGCAGATTCCCTAGGTGCGGTTAGGGTCCGAATCTGGGAAATCTGCGCCTCGGCCGCCGCCAGGCGGAGCGTGCGCTGCGCGACGCGCGACGCGGCCGTTTCGTCATGCAGGCTCAGCAGCGTGGCGCCAGTTCCCTGGCGGGCGACGAGGATCGACTCGAGCCAGGCGTGCGCCACCGCGTCGAGGGCGGTGAACGGCTCGTCGAGCACGAGCACCGCCGGCTCGGGCAGCAGCACGAGGGCGAGGGCGAGGCGCTGCCGTTCGCCGCGGCTCAAGGTGCGGACCGGGTGGTGCGCGAGGCGGGCCAACCCGGACTCGAGGAGGGCGCGGTTGGCGGCCGCCTCCGAGGCGTCGCGGCCGTGCAGGCGCGCCCACCAGGCGACATGCTCGGCCGGCGTGAGCTCGTCGTAGAGCGGCGCGTCCTGCGACAGGAAGGAGCAGGCCTTGCGCACGGCGAGCGGGTCCTTGCGGGCGTCGTGCCCGGCGAGCTCGACGGTGCCCGCGTCGGGGCGGGCGAGGCCTGCGGCGATACGCAGCAGCGTCGACTTGCCGGCGCCGTTGGGGCCGAGGACGACGACCGTCTCGCCGCCCGCGACGTCGAGGTCGAGGCCGCGCAGGACGGCGCGGGCACCGTAGCGCTTGGTGACGCCGCGGAGACGCAGGGCTGCCCCGACCTCGGCGTCCTCCATGGTGGACCTAGCGGCGAAGGGCTTCAAGAGGGCACCCGTTGAGCGGCGCCGTTCCTGCTTCGTGACGGGGCAACGTCTTCCGACGGCGACTCCGACCGCGTCAAGGCCATCCTGATGGAGAATCAGCGCGCGGAGCGCGCTGGGCGGCGCTCCGCGCCGCCGCTTCCGGTCGCATGGGCGAACAACCTGAACGCGACGTCCACGCCGACGGCGGAAGGCGGTTCAACCTGGCGGCTAAGGACCAAACGGCCGGCTGCCGAGTTCAGCTCTCGAATTGGGCCCTGATCAGAGAGTTCTCCGCCATCTGGAGCCGCTTGTGGACTGCGGCCTTGGAGACGCCAAAGGCGACCGACAGCTCCTCGAGGGTGACGGCGCGCGGGTCGTTGTAGTAGCCCATTGCGATGGCCATCTTCAGGACCTCCGCCTGGCGCGGCGTCAGGGTCCGGGCGCGTCCCTTGAGGCGCAGCTCCGGCTGGTAGTCGCCGACGTGCAGGAGCTTGAAGTCGTCGGCGGGGACGACCTGCCGCATGTGCTTGGTGAACTCGTTGAACGCGGCGAGGCCGGCCGGGTTGGGGCTCATCACGGAGATGAGGATGTAGCCGCCCTCGACGATGACGGGCTGGAAGATGGTCTCCGGCCCCAGCATGCGGATGGTGAGCTGGATGGGGTCGTGCTTCTGGTAGTAGGTGAGGACCGTCGTCGAGATCTCCACCGACGCGTAGCCGTCCGATTCGGACAGGGGCTTGAAGGTCCCGTAGCGCTTGGCGAACTGGCCGGTGAGGAACCGCGTGCGCGTCTGCTTGTCGGCAAGCAGGGTCACGATGGCCGACTCGACGGGCGAGGTCGCCGACGAGCGCAGCAGGCTGAGCACGATGCGGACGTCCGGCTGCTCGCGCGTGAACTGGCACAGGAGGTTGTCGTCGGACCTGATCTTGAAGACGTACTCGGTCAGCCCTTGCACGACGACCACCCGGCCCGCGAAGACGGCGCACCTTGCACGTCCCGCGCCACCGCGCCCAGCCTCAAAAGGTGGACAGGCACCCCCTTGTCGTTGGCATGTCAATGGTCGGGTCCCAGTTTCGATGGGCCGAAAGTTGACACGTCCGGCCCAATGGCGGGCAGGGTTTTTGTAGGCCTAATTTTGCGCGACCTGTGCGCCACGCGCTCCTTGCCCTCTCCGTCGCGGCCATGCTCTTCGCCGGCTGCTCGGACCCGGCGGCGCCCGCCGCGGACGACCCGTCGGCGACTGCGGCACCCTCCACGATGGCCATCGTCGGCCTCGTGCAGGACGAGGCGTTCAACCCCGTCAGCGGCGCCCAGGTCACCCTCCGCTTGATGGACCGCACCGCGACGACCGACGCGGCCGGCGCCTTCCGCTTCGACGGCCTCTCGGTCTCAGCGTACCTCGTGGACGTCAACGCCACCGGCTTCGAGCCCGCCAGCCTGACGGCGGAGCCGCACGCCGGCAACGCGTCGCTCAACTTCGTGCTGCTGCAGCAGACCTCGCTGCGCCCGCGCGTCACCGTCGAGCACCTCGAGGGCGTCTACCAGTGCGGCTTCGAGGCCGTCATCATCCCCGGATCGTGCGACATCCTCCTCGAGATGGCCGGCCAGAGCGCCTTCGAGGACCTTTCGAGCTTCCAGCTGGGCCTCGGCCGCAACTGGCGCAGCTTCGCCGTGGACGTCGACTTCGACCTCTCGGCGAACCCCGGCCTGGAAGGCCTCCGCCTCGTCGTGCGCGGCCTCAACGACGCCGACCAGCTCAACGAGTACCAGCAGTACGGCCGCTTCAACGGCCCCGGGCCCTTCACGGCCATCCTCGACGTCAACGGCACCTACAGCGACGGCGACGGCCCGGTGCCGGGGAACCTGACGGCGCTCCAGCTCGACGTCTATCCGCAGGGGCACGGCTACCACGCGACGTGCCAGGTCGACGAGCGCGCCTGCGCCCTCGGCGTCGGCGCCGGGGCCGACATCCAGTTCGACCTCTACGTGACGGTCTTCTACAACCAGAAGGCGCCCGAAGGGTACACGCTGCTCGGCCAGGCCTAGCGGCCAACGGGGAGCATCGTCGGCTTGCCGCCGGGCGGCGGCTGCCCGGGCTCGTAGTGCAGCAAGGCGGAGACGTGCGACACCATGTCCTGCGGCGACGCCGTCTTGGGCAGGAACTCGCTCACGATGGCCTCGGTGATGGCGCGGCGCGCCAGCGCCTCGTCCGCGAACGCCGTGAACATGATGCGCGGCACGCCGGGGCGGATGCGCCGGGCCTGCACGAGGAACTCGATGCCGTCCATGCCGGGCATCTTGAAGTCCGACATGACGAGGTCGACGCGTTCGCGCTCCAGGATCTCGATGCCTTCGCGCCCCGACGTCGTGGTGATGACCGTGAGCCCGCCGAGGGTCTGCTCCAGGAGCCGCTTGAACGTGTCCAGGATGTCCGGCTCGTCGTCGACGACCAGCACGACCCAGGGCCGCGGTGGGGGGCCCTCGCCAGGCTTGCCGTTCCGCCTGGCTGGATTGGGAAGCATCTGGCCCATGTCAGAGCCTTGGGCTCACATGTTCGGTTATAGCTTGCCGTGAAACCTTATCGGCCCCTGTCGAAGCCGCCCCGAAAGCATCCTGGACCGCCGGTTTCGCCTTCGGCGGGCCGGCCTTGGGCAGCGTGAACCAGAACGTGGACCCCTTGGAGCGGCCAGGGCTTTCGACCTCGATGCGGCCGCCATGCATCTCGACGAACTGGCGGCAGATGTAGAGCCCGAGGCCGCTGCCGGGCTGCGTGACCTGGAACGTGTCGTGGACCTGCACGAAAGGCCGGAACAGGCGGGCCTGGTCCTGCGGCGACAGGCCCAGGCCCGAGTCGCGCACGGCGATGCGGACGTCGTCGCCCTCGTCGAGCAGGGACACGGCGATCCGCCCGCCGGCCGGCGTGAACTTGAGGGCGTTGTTGAGGAGGTTGAGCAGGACCTGCGAGACCCGCTGGGCGTCCGCGACCATCGGCACCCGGCCGCCGCCCGCCGATTCGAGCGCGATGCCCTTCTGCCGCGCCGACGGCGCGAACGAGTCGACGGCCTCGGCGACGATGCGGCGCATGTCCACCGGCGCGGGCTGCAGGCCGAGGCGGCCGGCGTCGCTGCGCGCCACCGTCAGAAGGTCGTCGACCAGCGTAGAGAGGCGCCCGAGGTTGCGCTCCATGACCTCGAGCGACTTCCGGCGCTCGCCGTTGGGCGGGTCGGCCCGGCTGTTGAGCATGATGTGCACCTCGCTGCGCAGCGGCATGAGGGGCGTGCGCAACTCGTGCGCGGCGGTGTTGATGAACTGCGCCTTGAAGCGGCTGGTCTCCTGCATGCCGCGCAGCTCGCGCAGGTGCTCGCGCGCCTGCTGCCGCTCGCCCTCGACGCGCTGCCGTTCGCTCACGTCGCGGATGGCCACCACGGCGCCGGCCTCGCCACTCTGGTCGAACGGCGTGCACAGCAGTTCGATGGGCAAGTGGCCGCCATCCGCCT
This sequence comes from Thermoplasmata archaeon, assembly GCA_034667805.1. Taxonomy (GTDB): domain Archaea; phylum Thermoplasmatota; class E2; order JACPAO01; family JAHFTW01; genus JAHFTW01. The sequence goes on from JAXDQQ010000045.1 coordinate 6,767, forward strand.
GCGCCAAAAGCCCCTCGACCGAGACGGCGCCGGGGCCGCGCAGGAGGCCGGGCCCGTCGAAGGCCGGCTTGCCGTCTGGGCCGAGGATGACTTCGTAGAGCCGTTGCCCGCGGCGGTTGGATCCGGCCGTGCTGCCGTTGAGCATGCGCTGGGCGGCGGGGTTGGCGAACGTGACGACGCCCTCGCGGTCGATGCCCAGGATGCCTTCGTCCGCCGAGCGCAGGATGCGGTCGGTCTCCTCGCGCGACTTCTCGTTGGCGCGCCACACGACGACGAGGGCGACGCACTCGGCCAGCACCATGACGGCGTGCACGGACGCCCATTTCCAGGGGTTCGCCAAGGCGTCGGGGTGGTTGTAGACCCATTGCGGGAAGACGGTCCCGATGACGCCGTGGTCGACGACCACGTAGGCGATCGCAAGCAGGAACGGCACCCAGTCCTGGTACAGGCTGATCAGGGCGACGACGATGAAGAAGTGGAAGTGGCCCTCGATGACGCCGCCCCAGAACTGCGTCAGGACCGCCGAGCTCGTGACGAGGGCCAGGGCCGCGACACCGCTGCGCATCGAGCGGCTGAGCTGGGGGAGGGCCGCCACGACGCCAAGGACGCCGATGACCAACCCCTCGCCGACGGCGTAGACCGGTGACCAGTGCTGCGCCAGGCCGAAGAGGGCCAGCCCGACGGCGTGGGCCAGGATGAGGACGACCATGGCGCGGTGGCGGATGCGCCACTCGGCCTGCGTGAGCCCGCGGCCTTGGGGCAACCACGCGCGCAGGCGACGATACAAGGCCGCGGGCCCACCCAGCGCCGGCTGGGCCGGCGTCTCGCCGGCGGCGCTGACCGTCACCGCGCCCTGCATGGCGTGTTGCTGGCCACCGTCCCGCCGATAACAGTGCTGGCCAACGGTTCTATAGGCCCCAAAAGCGGGCTAGTGGATGCCGCCGACGGGATGGTGGACGCCGCTGCCCTTGGCGACCTTGCCGACCGCCTTGACCTGGTAGTCCACCAAGCCCTTCAGGAGCGAGAGGGCCTTCTTCGCGTGCGGCTCGGGCACGACCACAACGAACCCCATGCCCATGTTGAACGTCTTGTACATCTCGGCGGGCGCGACCTTGCCCAGCTGCTGCACGCGCTTGAAGACGGAGTGGACGGGCAGCGGCTCCGCGACGTCGTACTTGACGCCCTGGTTGATGCGGCGCAGCTTGCGCAGGCCGGAACCCGTGATGTGCGACAGCCCGTGGACCGGGATGCCGGACTTCAGCAGGGCCAGGACCTCGCGGACGTAGATGCGGGTCGGCTCGAGCAGCACCTCGCCGATCGACTTGCCGGCGTACGCCTTGTCGTCGGCCCAAGGCCACGGGTCGGTGTACTTGTGGCCGGCGGCCTCGAAGGCGCGGCGAGCGAGGGAGTAGCCGTTGGAGTGGATGCCGGTCGATGCGAGGCCGATGAGGACGTCGCCGGGCTTGATCTTGGAGCCGTCGACGAGGTCGGCCTTGCGGCCGAAGCCCATGCAGGTGCCGGCGAGGTCGAAGCCCTTGATGATGCCGGGGAGGCTCGCCGTCTCGCCGCCGATGAGGCTGCAGTTGGCCTGCCGGCAGCCCTCGTTGAGGCCGACGCCGATCTGCTGCGTGAGAGCAGGGTCGGGGTCCTGCACGGCGAGGTAGTCGACGAAGGCCAGCGGCTCGGCGCCGACGCAGATGCAGTCGTTGACGTTCATGGCGACGCAGTCGATGCCGACCGTGTCCCACTTGCGCACGGCGTTGGCGATCTCCACCTTGCTGCCGACGCCGTCGGTGCACAGGACCAGCGCGTGCTCGGGCCCGAAGTCGACGAGGCCGGCGAAGTGGCCGATGCGGCCCAGCGGCGCGCCGAAGCCTTGGCGCTGGAAGTTGACCATCCCGGCGAGCGCCTCGATGGCCTTGTCCTCGCGGTGGATGTCGACGCCGGTCTGCGCGTACGTGAGTCCACCTGAGGGGGCCGGCGCTGGCTTGGCGGCCGCTAGCTTGGCGGCGTTCATCGCGTTGGCCTGCTCGGCCGCGGCAGCCATCGGCGAGGAGGCCTTGGCCATCTGCGAGGCGTCCAGCCTCACCTCGAAGGCCGGCATGGCGGAGCCGTCCTCGTCTGGTCGGGCCACGCTCGGGCGCACGACCTGCACGCCTTTGGGCGCCGGCGAGGCGCGCTTGGCGGGCTTGCCCTTGGCCTTGCCGCGGGCCTGGCTCTTGGCAGGCTTGCGCGCGGGCTTGGCGGCCCGGGCCTTGGACTTGCTCGCCTTGGAGGCCTTGCGCGCCTTGGGCACGACCGTCGGACCCGGCCCCGGTTGAAAGCGGTTCGCCAACGGTGCCGGGCCCCGTTCCTGCTCCACGCGGTTGCAACGTCTTCCGACGGCGACACCTGCGAGTCCCGGGTCACTTTGGAGAATGGGCGCGCGAAGCGCGCCGGGCGGCGCTCCGCGCCGTCATGATGCAATTCCATGAGGGCCCGGTCGCTCAAGGCGCTGACGACGCCGACGGAGGAACGAGGTTCACCGGCTTTCGGGGAACCGAACGGGCCCTGGTGCCCTTACCGCACGACGACGGCTTCCTCGGACGGATAGAGCTGCTTCAGCCCGTCCTTCTGCTTGTCGAGGATGATGCGACGCTTGAGCTTCAGGCTGGGCGTCAGCTCGCCCGATTCGACGGTCCATTCCGCCGGCAGGATCCAGAACTTCTTGATCTGCTCGTAGCGGCTCAGGTGGGCGTTGACGGCCTCGACCTCGCGCTCGAACAGGCTGACGACGCGGGTGTCGGCGACCAGGCGGGAACGGTCCTCGCGGGCGATGCCGTTCTCCAGGCAGAACTTCTCCAGCGTCTCCCAGTTCGGGACGAGGAGCGCCGCGATGTAGTTGCGGTCGTCGCCGACGACCATGGCCTGCGCGATGTGCGGCTGGATCTTCAGGTCGTTCTCGATGGCCTGCGGCGGGACCTTCTTGCCGTTGGACATCACGATGATCTCCTTCTTGCGGTCCGTGATGAAGAGGAAGCCGTCGGCGTCGACGTAGCCGATGTCGCCGGTGTGGAACCAGCCCTCGCGGTCGAAGCATTCCTTGGTGGCCTTGTCGTTCTTCCAGTAGCCCTGGAAGACGTTGGGGCCCTTGTAGCAGATCTCGCCCTCCGGTGCCGGGCGCGGCTTGGCCGCCTCCCACTCCGTGGTGTCGATCTTGAGGACGACGTCGGGCACCGTGCGGCCGACGGAGCCGAAGCGGATGGCCGTCGGGGTGTTGACGTTGCACACGGGCGCCGTCTCGGTGAGCCCGTACCCCTGCAGGATGCAGATCCCCGCGGCCCAGAAGAATTCCTCGATGTCCTTCGACAAGGCGGCGCCGCCGGAGACGAAGTAGCGCAGGCGTCCGCCGACGCGGTCCTTCAGCTTGTGGAACACTAGCTTGTCGGCGCGGTGGACCTTGGAGGCCAGCGCCTTGGGCAGCGGCTCGTTGCGCTCGCGGTACACGTTGGCGGCGCGGCCCTGCGCCATGGCCCAGTCGAAGATGGCGCGCTTGAGGAACGACGACTTCGCGACCGACTCCGTCATGCGGCTGTACATCTTCTCGTACAGGCGCGGCACCGACATCATGATCGTCGGCCGGGCGGTCTGCATGTCGTCCATCAGCGTGTCCACGCTGCGCGCGAAGACGACCTTGGCGCCGAGGCGGTAAGCGCCGAAGTGGCCGCCCGTGCGTTCGAAGACGTGCGACAGGGGCAGGAAACTGAGGAAGACGTCCTCGGGGCCGACCTGCACGAGGTCCATGGCGCGCGAGTTGGTGGCGAAGTTGCCCTGCGTGAGGATGGCGCCCTTGGGGTCGCCCGTCGTGCCCGACGTGTAGACGAGGCTGGCGATGTCGCCGGGCTCGACCTTGGCGGCCATCTGGTCGAGCTTCTTCGGGTTCTCCTCGCCCCAGGCGCGGCCCTTGGCCACGAAGTCGCCGTACGAGAGGACGCCTTCCGCCGTCGTGCGGCCCTGGATGAGGACGATGGCCTTGACGGCCTTGAGGCTCGACCGCACCGAGAGGACCCGCTCGAGCAGCGTGGCGTCCTGCACGAAGACGATCTTCGTGTCGGAGTCGTTGAGGATGTAGGCGCCCTTCTCGCCGGTGAGGGTGTCGTAGACGGGGACCGTGACGAAGCCGGCCGTCTGGTTGGCGAAGTCGACCTCGGCCCACTGCGGGCAGTTCTTGCTCCAGATCGCCACGCGGTCGCCTTTCTTGACGCCGAAGGCCAGCATGCCATGCGCGACGTCGCGGACGGCGGCGCCGAACTGCGTGTAGGTGCGGCCCTTCCAGGCGCCGTCCTCGTACCATTCCTGGGCCGGGCGGCCGCCGTGCTTGCGCACCGCGCTCCAGAACACTTCGCACAGGGTGTCTCCGCCCGTCAATCGAATCCTCCTTCGGCCCAACCCCCGGGGACTATGAAAAGCGTACTGGGGCCGGGCCTGCGGCAAGGGTTTGAACGCCGGGACGGTGGCGGCCGCGTGGAAGTGGACCCGAAGACGCGCGAGTCCCGGCAGAACTACCATTTCCTGACGTCCGCCGTCATGCCGCGCCCGATCGCCTGGGTCACGACGCTCGACCCGGCCACCGGCGTCCTCAACGCCGCGCCGTTCTCGTGGTTCCAGGCCGTCTGCGCCGAACCGATGATGGTGATGCTCGCCATCCAGCGCCGCGCCGACGGGAGCCCGAAGGACACGGTGCGCAACATCCGCGCGAGCGGCGAGTTCGTCGTCAACGTCAGCCCGAAGGCGCTGGCCGAGGCGATGGTCAAGTCGTCCGGCGAGTACCCACCGGAGGTCTCCGAGGTCGAGGTCCTCGGCCTGCGCACGGCGCCGTCGAAGGCGGTGAAGCCGCCCCGGCTCGCCGACAGCCCGGTCCACTTCGAATGCCGGCTGCACCAGGAGATCCAGCTCGGCTCCCGGGGAGGGACGAGCCTCCTCATCGGCGAAGTCGTGCACCTCGCGGCCGACGACCGGGTGCTCGACGCGCGCCAAAACGTCGACCCGGCGAAGCTCGTGCTCGTGGCCCGTTTGGGCGGCCAAGAGTACGTCGATACCTCGCAGTTCTTCACGATGCGCCGGCCATCGCCAGACGACCTGCTGCGGCGTGACGCGCCCCGCTAGGCTTCAGACATCTGGGTCCGAGAGGCCGGCCGGGATGATTTCCGGGCGGCGCGGGGGCTTGGGGTGGTCGATCCGGAGCTCCTGGAACCGTCCCACTCCCACGCCGGGACCGCCGCGGAACCGAAGGGCGGACCGTTCTGCGCCCCCCGAATCGAACTGCAGGATGGCGGGTTCGCCCAGGTGTTCGCCGACCCGGGCGAAGATGTCTTCGTTGACCGCGAATTCCTTGGCCAGGGCGGCACGGACCGCCTCGGGGCCTTCTCCCACCCATTCGCCGTCGCAGAAGCAGGGGGCGTGCGGCGCGGCCTGGGCAGCCAGCGTCTCCACGTCCCTGGCGTTCATGGCGCACGTGTGGAAGCGGAAGTCGCGGGGCTCGGCCATGGGGACCGAACTACACTATTCGGTGCCCAGAGATTTAACCCAGTTGGCGAACCGGTTCAGCGCCTGGTGAACGGCAGGCCGCGGGGCGCCGGTCTCACCCGGTCTCAGTGGAGTCGCGTGCGGCTGACCCAGGGGCCGACGACGAGCCAGGCGAGGGCCAGGACCGTCCAGTGGGCCCCCACGTTGCCCTTGAGCTGCCCCGTGTCCACGAACAGGAGGGGGCCATGCATCTCGACCTGGCCCTTGGCCATGTGCCACAGGAGGTGGCTCATGCGGATGGAGCGGCGGCGGGCCTGGCCTCCCTCGTAGTACGTGATGGTCATCGGCAGGAGCAGGATGAGGCCCCACTGCACGACGAGGACGATGCCAGCTGCGAGCCCGAAGGAGAACCAGTCGACCACTTGTGCCCTCCCGCCATCCTCGGCGGGGCGGCTTTATCCCTGTTCGCCGGACCCTATTTATGGGGAATTTTCCCGCGGCTTCAGAAAGGCCGGAAAAGAAGTGGGTCTGACCAGATTTGAACTGGTGATATTCACCATGTCAAGGTGACGTCATAACCGCTAGACCACAGACCCGTGGCGAGGTCCGCGCGGCAGTCTAGGCCGGCGTCCCCTCGTGTCCTCCCGCATCGAAGGCCGGAGGCGCAGGGCGGCCGACAAAAGGATTCGATATAAGCGCTCCCCTAAGGAGTCGCCGCGTTCGTCGCGAGCCGGCTACTTGTCCTCGTCGTCCTCGTCGTCGCGGCCGCCGGCGAGGTCCTGCTTGCGCCACTGGTTGAACACGTCCTCGATGCGGTTCTTCAGGTCCTTGCGGGCGACGCGGACCATGCTGCGGGCGCGGCGCAGGTCCTTGTTCATCTCCTGGTAGGGCTCGGAGTCGGCGAGGAAGCCGTTGATCACGGCGAGCGGCTCCTCCCACTTGACGAGGTCCTTGACGTCCTTGACGGTCTCGGCGAGGGCCTCCTTGGCGAGGCCGACCATGTCGGCGGCCATCTCGATGTAGGAGAGGATCTGCTCCTCCTGCGGCGGGTCTTCGCCCTTCGGGCCCTCCTCGCCCGCGGCCTGCGCCTCGAACGCCACGACGGCGTCGGTGAGCTTCTTCTTGGCCTCGCGCAGCTGCTTGCGCGACTCCTTGAACTTGGCGTCGGCGACGACCTCGGTGTCGGCGAGGAAGTTGTCGAGGGCGGTGACCTGGTTGTCCCACATGTACATCAGGTCCTCCTTGCCGACGGGGCGGCCGACCAGCTCGAGCGCGTTCTTCAGGTGCGCATCGGCTTGGCGGAGGGCTTCCTGGGCATCCATTGCATCGTGGCAAGCCGAAGGACCGGGATAAACCGAACGCCTGCGGGCGCCGACTGACGGGCCACGGATTTCACGGATTCCCCGGAGCTTCGAATGGGCCCGTTCGGTTCCCCGAACAAGGTGGAACCTCCTTCCGCCGTCGGCGTCGTCGGCGCCTTCAGCGACCTGGCCCTCATGGATTTGCACAATGGCGGCGCGTAACGCCGCCCGGCGGGCTTCGCCCGCCGATTCTCGTCCAGGTCCAATTGGACGTCCTCGGCGTCGTCGGCGGAAGACGGAATGACCTCGCAAGGCAGGAACGGCGCCGCGTCATCCACCGGCCGGCAGCTCGAGGGGTCTGAATCGATCAAGCGTACAGTTCGGCGCCGGTGGCGGGAACGTGTGACTTGAGCTCGCCCTTCTCGTACTTCTTCACGGCGGCGAGGAAGTCGGACTGCTCGATGGCCTCGCGCTCGTGGCGCACGGCCCGCATGCCGGCCTCCGTGGCGATGGCCTGCACGTCGGCCCCGCTGACGGCCCCGATCTTGTCGACGACGGCCTTGAGGTCGACGTCCTTGGCGAGCGTCATGCCCTTGGTGTGGATGTGGAAGATCTGCTGCACGGCCTCGGGCGTCGGCAGCGGCACGTCGATGACGCGGTCGAAGCGGCCCGGGCGAAGCAGGGCCGGGTCGAGGATGTCGGCCCGGTTGGTGGCGGCCAGGATGCGCACGTCGCCGCGCGGCTCGAAGCCGTCGAGCTCGGCGAGGAGCTGCATGAGCGTGCGCTCGACCTCGCGGTTGCTGCTCGTGCCGTCGTCGGTTCGGCGGGCGCCGACCGCGTCGATCTCGTCGATGAAGATGATGCTGGGGGCCTTCTCCTTGGCGAGCTGGAAGACCTCGTGGACGCGGCGCGCGCCTTCGCCGATGAACTTCTGCACGAGTTCGCTGGCGACGAGGCGGATGAAGGTGGCGTCGGTGGCGTTGGCGACGGCCTTCGCCAGGAGGGTCTTGCCGGTCCCCGGGAGTCCGCGCAATAGGACGCCTTTGGGCGGGGTGACTCCGAGCTTCTT
>JAXDQQ010000046.1:0-3434 GCA_034667805.1 Thermoplasmata archaeon
CTTCGACGAGCCCAGCTCGTACCTCGACATCCACGAGCGCCTCCGCGTGGCCCAGGTCATCCAGGAACTCGCCGCGAAGAAGCGCGTCGTCGTCATCGAGCACGACCTTGCGGTCCTAGACTTCCTCACCGAGCAGGTGCACCTCGTCTACGGCGAGGAAGGCAGCTATGGCGTCATCACGCAGGCGCGCAGCGTCCGCCATGGCATCAACACGTACCTGGACGGCTTCCTGCCCGAGGAGAACATCCGCGTCCGCGAGGAGGCCATCCGGTTCGAGGCGCACCCGCCGCGCGCCAAGGCCGAGATGATCGACCTCCTCGACTTCCCCGCCCTGTCGAAGGACCTCGGCTCGTTCAAGCTGACCTCGGAGGCGGGCACCATCCACCACGGCGAGGCCGTCGGCGTCGTCGGCCCCAACGGCACCGGCAAGACGACGTTCGTCAAGATCCTCGCCAACGTCCTGCCTCCCGACGGCGGCGTCGAGCTGCCGCAGCTCAAGGTCTCGTACAAGCCGCAATACATCAAGTCGGACTACCAGGGCACCGTCAAGGACATCCTCCTGTCGCAGGCGCCGGAACTCCTGCAGTCCGGCTTCTACCAGTCCGAGATCTTCCGGCCGATGACCTTGAAGCCGCTCCTGGAGAAGGACGCGGCCGGCCTGTCGGGCGGCGAACTGCAGCGGCTGGCCGTCAGCCTCGCCCTCTACCGCGACGCCGACATCTACCTCCTCGACGAGCCGTCGGCGTACCTCGACGTCAACCAGCGCATCAACGCCGCCAAGACCATCCGCCGCGTCATGGAGAAGAAGAGCAAGTCCGCCCTCGTCGTCGACCACGACGTCTACTTCCTCGACCTCGTCTCCGACTCCATGATGGTCTTCGGCGGCGAGCCCGGCAGGACCGGCCACGCCACGGGCCCGCACACGCTGCGCCAGGGCATGAACCGGTTCCTCAAGGACGTCGGCGTGACGTTCCGGCGCGACAACGAGACGCGCCGCCCGCGCATCAACAAGCCCGGCTCGCGCCTCGACCGCGAGCAGCGCGACGCCGGCGAATACTACTACGCGCCCGAAGACGCGTAGGCGGCAACGGGTCGCCCACAAAGCCCAAGAATCCGCAAGGGTCGCCGCGGGCGTGGACGATTCCGGCGCCATCGGCCTGGTCGGCATCCTCTTGATCGTCGCCCTTGGCGGGACGGCGGCCACCGGCATCGGCCTGTACGTGGCGGATTTCGGCCTCACGGCCAACGTCAGGGACACCGAATGTTCGGTCCCACTCGTCACGGTCCAGACGGAGATCGGCGACATCGAGCACGACGTGACCACCATCTCGGCGGACCAATGCCTCAAGCTGGCGCCCGGCGACCATGCCGTGTACCACATCCGCACCCAGCGGACCACCATCTACCGAGGGGGCGTCTGCTTCTACGACACGGAGACCGGCACCCTGTGCGGCCAGGCGCCTGTCCCGCCGACCCAGCCCGGCGGCCTCGGCCTGCTCTGACGGACTCGCCAAGACTATCAACCAGCGGCCTGGTGACCCGGCGATGGCCCTCTCCACCGACCAGATCGTCGGCATCGTCCTCATCGTCCTCGGCATCCTGGTCCTGGTCGGTTACCTCGGCGGCGTCCTGATCCTCCTCGTCGCCATCGCGCTCATCGTCATCGGCATCCTGATCCTCATGGGCAAGATGAGAGGGTCCACCCTGACCGGCGTGCTCTGCCTGGTCGTGGGCATCCTCCTCATCGCGCCCGGCATCCCGGTCATCAGCGACATCCTGGGCGCCCTGGAGCGCATCCTGCTCATCGTCATCGGCGTGCTGCTCATCGTCTTCGGCATCCTCAAGGTCGCCAACAAGGCCTAGCCCGCCGCCCGACCTCCTGGACCGCCCGGCTTTTGTAGCGGGCCTTTCTGGCGCAGCCCATGGCCCTGAAAGACGGCGACGTCGTCCGCTTCGACTACACGCTCTACGTCGACGGCAAGATGGTCGAGAGCTCCGAGGAGTCGGTCGCCAAGGCGAACAACATCCACCGCGAGCAACGCCGCTACCAGCCGCTGACCATCACGCTGGGCTCCAAGCAGATCATCTCCGGCCTCGAGTCGCACATGCGCAGCCACGGCCAGCAGGGCAAGGCGGTCACCGTGGACATCGCCGCCGTGGACGCCTACGGCGAGCGCGACCCGAAGAAGATCCAGACCATCCCCATGGGGAAGTTCAAGGCGCAGAAGGTCGATCCGCAGGTCGGCATGCAGCTCAACCTCGGAGGCGAGCGCGGCACGGTCACCCAGGTGGCCGGCGGGCGCGTCCGCATCGACACGAACCACGACCTGGCCGGCAAGGCGCTGCGCTACGACTACACCATCCGCGAGGTCGTCGCCGACGAGCCCGGCAAGGTCGAGGCGGTCCTCGCCAACATCTTCGGGCCGAACGCGGCGAAAGCGACCGTCACCCCGGAAGCCGTCACCGTCGAGGTCCCTGACCAGGTCAAGTTCGACCAGAACTGGATGATGGCGAAGTTCCGCGTCGTCGCCGACCTGCGCAACGTCACCGACAAGAAGAAGGCGGTCCGCCTCGTCGAGGTCTTCCCCGTGATGGACGAGACCGGCCTCATGCCGGGCCACGAAGGCCACGCTCACGGCCCCGAAGGCCACTAAGCGCAATCGTCAGGCGCGGCGCCTGCGCACCAACGCCAAGGCCGCCAAGAGTGGCAGCAGGGCCATGGACGGCGCCGGCGAGTCGCGGCCCTCATCCGGCGCCGAAGCGCCGGGGCCCGAGCCGGATCCCGACTGGGCACCGGACGAAGTCGTGCCAGTCCCCGTCGCCGACGGCGTCGCGGCGAACGGAGGTCCGTCGCCCGCGACCTGGCAGGACTGGCCTGGCAGGCCGGCCAGCGTGGTGACCGCCGCCGTTCCCCCAGCGCCGCCCGCGATGCCCAGGCCCCCCGCGCCGCCGCGCGCCTCGCTGCCGGGCACGACGTCGCCGCCGCCGCCCGGCTCGATTGCATCGCTGCCGCGCAGGGTGCCGTCGCCGCCGGCGCCGCCTTGGCTGTGCGCCTCGCCGCGGCCGCCGGGGCCGCCGATGCTGCCGCTGCCGCCGTCGCCGCCCACGGCCACGGCCTTTCCGCCGTCGCCGCCGCGGCCCGCCTTGCGCAGGCCGGCGTTCCACGCTTCGTCGAACGCGGACGCCTCGGTCACGCACAGGCCGCCGCCGCGCCCGCCGGTCCCGGCGATGGCGGTGGCTTCGCCGCCGGGCGCGCCCTCGGTGTCCTCGTTCACGCCGCCCGGGCCGCCGTAGGCCTCGGCGTCGCCGCCCGTGCCGCCCGTTCCGGCGCGGGCCCCGCACACCGTGCCGTTGCCGCCGGCGCCGCCTTGAGCCTGGGCGGGGCCGGCGGGTCCGACGGACGGCAGGTCGTCGCGGTTGTCGTCGCTGGCGGC
>JAXDQQ010000047.1:0-11978 GCA_034667805.1 Thermoplasmata archaeon
GACGCAGACGGACGAGGGCGGGGCCTTCGTGCTCAGCGGCCTGGAGCCGGGCACCTACTTCGTCAAGGCCGAGCACCCCTTGTACGACTCCGCCCAGCAATCGGTCGAGGTCGTGGCCGGCGTCGCCGACCCGGACGACGTCAAGCTGCAGCTCAACCGCGTCATCTTCGCCCAGCCCTACGCCCAGCTGCAGAAGTTCGACGGCTTCGTCGTCTGCTCCATCGGGTTCTTCATCTACGCGTCCGAGGAGTGCGGCGAAGGCGTCGGCGTGCCCTGCGAGGTCCCGGTGCTCGGCTGCCAACGCGTCGGCGGCCAGGGCAACAACTTCGCGCAATGGGACTTCTACCTGGACGGCGGCTTCGCCCGCACGCTCGTCGTGGAGATGTCGTGGACGCCGGCGAGCGATACCGCGCAGGAGTTCCAGCTCAACGTCGGCAACGATTGGACCTGCGACCCGACGTGCAACGGCAACGCGCTCAACGTCACCGGGGGGCCGTCGCCGCTCTACGCCACCGTGGACTTCCTCGGCCTCAACCTCACGGACAAGGACGGCGCGCCGGTGCCCTTCGATGCCAGCACGCGCTTCTCCACGTTCGTGTGGCCGAACTGGGGATGCGCCAACTTCAGCGTCACGACGGACCCGGATTGCCTGCAGCAGCTCAACGTGGCCATCAACCAGCCCTACCAGATGTTCGCCACGGCGTTCTACTACCTGCCCGCCCCAGCCGGCTGGTCGTTCCTGGCGGGCGACGAAGTCCCCGCATAGCTCCCGGCAAAAGCGGCGGACCGGCCTGGGTGGCCGCCAGCGAGCGAAGCGAGCCCGGGCGAGCCCGCAACGCGGCGAGCGTCGGAGCCCAAGGCGCCGCGATGAGCGGCGCCGAAGGGCAGCGGCCACCCTCTCCTCGGGGGTGCGGGGGCGGAGCCCCCGCCAGGCGGTACGGACTTGTCTCGCGCGAAACGCGCCGGAGCTCGAAGAGCGACGGCCGTTTCGTGCTTATTCCTCTTCGCTGCCCAAACCCGCCACCTTCGCCGCGCGCCGCTCCGCCTTGGCGTCGGACTCCTCCTTGGTCTTGTGCGCGCCGAGGAAGAAGAGCGGGCCGATCTTGCGGTACCACTTGTACGCGGCGCCCTCCTTGCGGGTGCGGCTGCCGAAGTAGAGGTGGCGCCGCGTGACCTCGCCGAGCCACTCGTCGGGGACGATGAGGAAGCGGTTCGGGTCCTTGTTGAGGTCGATGATGACCTTGCGGACGGCGACCTGCGCTTCTGCCTCACCGAGGCCGCGCTGCCCGAGCTCCGGCAGGTGCTGCTTCTCCAGCAGGGCCTCCTCGATCACCTCGAGCAGGCGGTAGAACAGCTGGCCGCGCTTCTGCGTCTTGACGGGCCGGAAGTGGCGCAGCAGCAGCTTGTCGTCGGCGACGATGCGCTGCATCGGGCCGGCGTGCGAGAAGAAGAGCGTCTTGGAGACCTCGGCGGGGTCGGCGTCGCCCGAGCGGCGGTGCGCCGTGAGGTAGCGCTCGACGAGGACCATCGGGTCGGGCGACAGGGCGAGGGCGTCCGCCACCTGGCCGTCGATCTTGGCGCCGCCCAGCCCGGCGCGCAGCGTCCGCTTGGCGGCATCGGCCGCGGTCTCGGCCACTGGCGCCGGCGCGGGGGGCGCGGGCGGCGGGGCCGAGCCGTCCTCGGCAGGGACGGGCGCTTCGGGCACGCCCTTGCCGGCCTCGACGACGAGCTCGCCGGGGATCTCGACCTCGCGCAGGCGCGCGATCCAGCCCTGCTTGGTGGCGGCCTCCATGGCCTCGCCGGGGCCGCGCCGGCCGACCTGGAGGAAGCCGGGCGGCAGCTTCAGCAGGCGCTCGTCGACGTCCTCGCGGCGGCGCGTGCGCACGAGGTCCGCGACCTCGACGTACGCCTTCTCGGTGAGGTTGCGGTTGGCGATGGCGACCAGGCGGGTCTTGTCGAGCAGGCCTTCCTGCCAGAGGACCTCGTAGTGGGCGGGGAGGAAGACGAGGTTGCGCGCCGAGACGGCCGCGGTGCCGCCCTCCCAGGTCTTGGCGGCCTGGGTGTGGCTCTGGTCGGTGCGCTGGCAGAACAGGTTGAAGGCCAGGCCCTGCGCGAAGGGGTTCTCGAGGTAGGGGACGAGGCGGACGGGGAGGCTCGCCAGCTCGAACTTGACGAGGTTGGACTCCTCCTGGTCGACGGCGGAGGTCTCCTTGCGGATGGTCGCCAGGCAGCGCGCGATGACGTCCCCGACGGCCCCCTTGAGCAGGCGGTCGGCCTCCTCCAAGGCCTCGATGGCCCTATCGATGTGCCGCTGGAACAGCTTGTGCTGCGCAGGATTCAGCCGAGGCACTTAGGCACCCGTAAGGCCTCATCTACAAATATCAAAAGGGTCGGAACGGCGGGTTTTCCGGGTTTTGCGGGCCCCAGCGCCCGTCCCGCGTCGCGCCCCAGCCCAGACAGGTGCGCCGCCCCGTTGGTGGGGAGCAGTCGAGAGGCACCACCGAGGCAAGGCTGAAGCCCCCCGCCGGTCTGGTCGAAGCATGCGCCAGGCGCTCGTGCCCGTCCTCCTGATGGTTTCCCTCGCGGCCCTGTCCGGCTGCTTCGGCGGCGGCAAGACCGACGAGGCGCCGCCGGCCGCGACCTCGACGGAGCCCACGCCCATGGCCCGTCCCACGCTGGTCGACCCCGTGCGGATGACGCCGGTCCGCCTGGGCGAGGGCGCCGGGGAGCCGAACATCGCCGTCGCGCCGGACGGCACCATCTACGTCACGCCCATCGACCACGTCTACCGCAGCAGCGACGGCGGCAAGTCCTTCGAGGACCTCGGCACGACCCGGACGAACGGGCACGGCGACGGCGACATCGCCATCGACGCCAGCGGTCGCATCCACTGGCTCGGCCTCTTCGGCGACGCCGGGCCCATCCCCTACCAGCAATCGGACGACCGCGGCAAGACCTTCAGCAAGGGCTTCGACGTCTCCGCCAAGGACGGCAAGAAGGACGGCACCGGCTCGGACCGCGAATGGATCGACGTCACGCCGGACGGCATCGTGTACACCTCGTGGCGCGACTCGGACGACGGCGGCATCATCGGCGCGCGCACCTCCTTCGACGGCGGCCTGACCTGGGAGGACCGCGTCACCATGTCCCCCGACGCGGTCGGAGGCCCCATCGTGCACGGCCCCAAGCCTGGCCAGGTCTTCGAGGCGATGACGACGTTCTCCGACAGCCCGGCTCCCGGCGAAGGGACCGGGGCGGCCATCAAGGTCGCGCGCTCCTTCGACAACGGGACCACCTGGGACCTCGTCGACGCCGTCGTGCCGCCGCAGAGCGTCCAGTTCGGCCTCATCGGGTTCCCGACCAGCATCTTCCCGGTCGCCGCCGTCGACGACGCCGGCACGCTCTACGTGGTCTTCTCCGCTGACCAGCGCGCATTGCCGGCCGCGACACCCAAGCCGGCGGCGCGCTACGGCGCCTACCTCATCGCCTCCACGGACCTGGGCGCCCACTGGACGGAGCCGACGCTGCTGTCCAACCCGGACCACGCGGCCGTCATGCCGTTCGCCGCGGCCGGCGCAGCCGGGCGCATCGCCGTCACCTGGTACGAAAGCACCGTCGGGCTCCCGTCCGACAACCTGCCCGACCTGTGGAACGTCAACCTGTGGGAATCCGTCACGGCCGACCAGGCATCGCCCGAGGGCCGCCTGGTCCAGCTCAACGAGCAGCCCAACCACATCGGGTCCGTCTGCACGGCCGGCACCGGCTGCCTCGCCGGCGGCGACCGCAGCCTCCTCGACTACTTCGAGGTCGCCATCCAGCCCAACGGCCACCCCGTCGCCACGTGGTCCTACTCGGTCGCCGGCACCGCGGTCGGGTTGGCGGCGCAAGGGACCGACATCTGGGTCGGCGGAGTGGCCAGCGGCACGCCCCTGCGCTGAATTCCGCCGCCCACGACCGGAACAGGGATTCCACGGATCGCTCCGATCGTGCGCTGGCGACTTCGTTCCAATTCGTGCCATCCCTGTTCCGTAGTGCTCGGCCGGCAGGCTCAAGCCTCGCCGGCGACGTCGCCACCGCGATGCAGGACGTCTTCCGCAACGGCCTCTTCGCCGGCAAGTCCGTCGTCGTCACCGGCGGCGCCACCGGCATCGGCTTCGCCATCGCCGAGGCGTTCAAGCGCCTCGAGGCCGACGTCCACCTGCTCAGCCGCGACGAAAAACGGCTCGCAGACGCGACGCGCCGCCTGAAGTCCGTCGGCATGGGCCGCGCCGAGTTCCACGCCGCCGACGTGCGCGACTCGGCCCGCGTCGAGGCGATCGCCGACAAGCTCGGCGCCATCGACGTCCTGGTCAACGCGGCGGCTGGCAACTTCCCCTCGCCGTTTTCCGCGCTGAGCGAGAACGCCTTCAACACCGTCGTCGACATCGTGCTCAAGGGCACGGCCAACACGAGCCGCAGCTTCGGCGGGCGCATGCAGAAGGGCCGCGGCGGCTCGATTCTCAACATCGTGGCCGGCTACGCGTGGACGGGCGCGCCGGGCGTGAGCCACTCGGGCGCCGCCAAGGCAGGCGTGCTCAACCTCACGCGCAGCCTTGCCGTCGAATGGGCGCCCAAGGTGCGCGTCAACGCCGTGAGCCCGGGGCCCATCGATGGCACCGAGGGCATGAAGCGCCTCGGCGACGACCTCGGGCTGCGCCCGGACGTGGAGCGGAGCGTGCCGTTGGGCCGCATGGGCAAGCCCGACGAGGTGGCGCAGGCCTGCGTCTTCCTCGCCAGCGCGGCGGCCAGCTACGTCACCGGCGCCTGCCTCGTCGTCGACGGGGGACAGGATGCGAAGGGTCCCTTTGGCAGCCTGCTGATGGGATAGTTTGCCGGCAACGACAGGGCCCGCTCGATTCCCCGGACAAGGTGCAACCTCCTTCCGCCGTCGGCGGCGTCGTGGGCGTCGGCGATGCGGTGAGAACGACTTGGCCCTCAGGGAGTTGCAGCTCCCCCGGAACAGGGATTCCAACGAATGACCCGAATGCGGTCAAGTCGTCGCTTCGTTGGGATTCGTGCAATCCCTGTTTGGGCGTCGTCGACGATGTCTAGGGAACGTGGACGTCGAACGACAGCGTCAGCGCCGAGTGGTCATCGAACTGAGCGCCGGAGCCGCCGTCGTACACGTCGAACGTGACGGTCCAGACATAGGTCCCGGACGGCGCGGAGACGTAGGCGCCCGTTGCCTCGTCCCAGACCGTGCCGTTCCACGTCAGTTCCTTCGAGAGGTAGTCGTGCCCGGGGAACGGCTTGAGGCCGAAGGCGGCGCAGGAGACTAGGGGCTGGCGGTGGTCCACGGGTGTGCCGGCCGGGCCGGTCATCGACTCGCTCCACGGCTGCTTGCACATGCCGTCGGGGATGCGGTAGGCGCGTTCGCCCAGGTTGTTCGCCGTCGCCTCGATGCGCAACTGCGGGCCCGAGCCCTGCAGGCGGCCGCTGACCATCAGGCTGGGGAAGTCGTCGTCGGTCGTCGTGTCCTCTTGGTCGTGGGCGCCGAAGGACGCAGGTCGGGGGGCGGCCGTCGGGTTGGACGTCGGCGTGGAGGAGTTGGTGTCCGGGGGCCCGGTGCTCGACGTGGAGGCCACCGGCGGGAACGTCTGCTGGCCGTTCGGGTCCGCGTTGGGCGGGGTCTGGTCGTCGGTCGTCCCGGCGGAGCAGCCGGCGACGAGCAGGGCGAGCAAGGTGAGCGCGAAGGCCCGACGCATACTCCCTTGGAATAACCTCGACCGTTGGAGCCGTTGTGGGACAAAGGTCGGAGGCCTGACGGCAGTTGCCCGCGACGCCGGGCGCTGGAGCCTAGCCCTGCGTCGGGACGAACGAGCCGAGCTCGGCGTCGCTGATGAGGCGCAGGCCGCCGGTCTGGCGAACGAACTGCGGGTGGCTGATGACGTCGGTGGGCTTCTCCACGGTGTTGCTCCACGCGCCGTACAGGTAGCCGTCGGGGCCGACCGTCGTCTCGAAGAAGTCGCCGAGGCGGCGGTCGCCATTCGGGTCGCCCTGGACGGAGGTGACCTGGCAGCCCGTCCCGCCTTGGCAGATGGGCCCGGCGTGCATCGGGTTGGGCGTCAGGCGGCTCACGACCACGGTGGGGTGCGCCGTGTTGGCGTCGACGACGCTGGCGCTGAAGACGTACCAGGGGCCGGATTGCACGCCCGAGCGTTCCTCGAGGTAGGAGCCGAACCAGGTGACCGCGATGCGGCCGGCCGAGCCGGCGCTGATCCACGGCCAGACGTAGGTGCCGTTGGTGGCCGCCGTGGGGTCGGCCTTGTTGTGGTAGCCGTTGAGGCCGTTGGAGTCACCGGCGTCGTGCGTGCTGTAGAGGCGGAAGTGCGGCGTGATCTCGATGGTCCACGGCCAGGTGACGCCCTCGTCGGGGGTGCCGGCGGCGAAGAGGTTCGTCTCGTTCTCCGTGTAGGTCACCCAGATGTTGCCGGCCGAGTCGAGGCCCGGCTCGGACATGACGCGCTGGCCGCGTGCCGGGGCGCCCGGCACGGTGCGGTTGAGCTCCTGCCGGTTGGCGCTCGGGTCGGTCCACGTCCAGCCGCCGTCCGTGGACACCGCGATCCCCGCGCCGCAGGCGACGATGAGGTGGCCGTTGGCGGGGTTGGCCACGAGGTCCTGGCTGCACGGCACGTCGCCGCGGTCCTGCCAGGTCAGCCCGCGGTCCGTGGAGGCGCGCAGGTGGTGGTCCGCGAAGTAGTTCGCCGTGAAGTAGAACTCGTCCTTGTACGAGGCGATCCACTGCCGGTCGGTGGCGCCGCCGGAGGCGACGGGGTTGCCCGGCATCCAGGTCAGGCCGTCGTCGGTGCTGCACGAGACGGACGACATGGCGAGCGCCTCGAGGTCGGTGTAGCAGATGGTGCCGTCCTCCATGACGGTGAACTCGGGGTCGGAGACGCCGAGGCCGAGGCTGCGTGGGCCCTCCTCGCGGCCGGGCAGGCCGATGTGGGTCCACGTCGTGCCGTTGTCGGCGCTGCGCCACAGGTAGCTCTGGCCGGCGAACGGCGTGAGCAGCTCTTCGGGGGGCGAGCCGCCCTCGTTCGACGGGTGGTAATGCGTGAAGCCAGGGTGCGCCGAGACGAGGATGGCGCCGCTGTGCGTGATGGCGATGACGGGCTCGCCGCCGGCGCGCACGTCGTCGATGAGCACGGGGGCGGAGAACGTCGGCAGGTCGGCCAAGGGCAGCGCGGCGAAGCCAGGCAGCGAGTCCGCGGACAGGACTCCATCCGCGCCGGCGCCGGGGTCGTTGGCGCAGCCGGCCAGGGCGGAGGCCGCGAGGAGGGCCAGGAGGGACACGGCGAGGGGGACGCGCATGGCGCCGACTCGGAGGTGCCCCAGATAGGCGTTGCGGCCGCCGCCCATCGGGCCACCGGCGTAGGGCAGGTCAGGGCGTCGCAGGCGCTGGGGCCGAGGCGACCCGGAGGGCCTCGCGGAAGGCCTCGTCCGGCTGCGCGCCGGAGAACCCGTAGCGGCCGGCGAAGACGAAGAACGGCACCCCGCGCACGCCCATCTGGCGCGCTTGGTCGAGGTCGGCGTCGACCTCGTCGGCGAACCGGCCGCTGGCCAGGACGTCGGCGGCCTCGCCGGTCGGGAGCCCAACCTCGGCTGCCAGGCGGGCGAGCACCGTGGGGTCGCCGAGGTCGACCGACTCTTCGAAGTGGGCCTTCATGAGGCGGCCCACGAGGGCGTCTTGCAATCCTTTCGTCGCGGCGAAGGCGACGAGGCGGTGGCCGTCGCGGGTGTTGCACGCGATGCTGTCGCCCAAGCGCAGCCGCAGTCCCTCGGCCTCGCCGGCGCGGGTGGCGTTCGCGAGAAGCCCGTCGATGTTCGCGGCGCCATACTTGCGGGCGAGGGAGTCCCGCGTCGGGCCGGAGGCGGTGCGCGACGGGTCGAGCTGGAAGGCATGGTGGACGACCTCGATGGCGACGCCCGCCTCGGCCGCCACCCGGCGCAGGCGGTGGAGCCCGATGTGGCACCACGGGCAGACGAGGTCGGACCAGACGTCGACGCGCAGCGGCCCGGGTTCCACGCTTCGGCGACGGGGCCGCGGCGCTTGAGCGCTTGGCCTCGGGCATGAAGGTGCGGGTCCGGCTATTTCAGGCGGCACGCGCGTGCTTGCGCCATGCACCTCCGCCAGGCCTGGCCCTCGCTCCTCGTCGGCCTCGGCCTCGCCTTGGGCGGTTGCCTCGACGGAGGAAGCCCGCTGGGCAAGGACGGCGGCGACGGCCTGCCGACGGGGGACGCCTTGGCCGGGTGGACCTCGACGCTGGCGGGCCCCGGCGGCGACGCCGAATCCTCGCTGGCGGTGAGCGCCGACGGCCAGACGATCCTGGCGTGCAGCCACGGCGGCTTCACGCAGCCTTCGCCGCTGTGGGCCTCGACGGACGGCGGCGCGACCTACCGCCGCATCGACGTCGAGCCCAACCAGCCGTTCGACGGCGACTGCGACGTGGCAATCACCGACGACGGCACGTGGCACATCGTCTACGACACCGTCGCCAGCGCGACGTTCGCCTCGAGCTCCGACCAAGGGGCGACGTGGTTCGTCCATCCGTTCACGGCGGAGCCCCTCGGCGGCGTCGACCGGCCGTGGATCCTTGCTGTCGGCGACGATGTGGTGCTCATCTGGGCCGACGTGATGGCGGCGCTCCCGTTCCTTGCGTTCTTCACCAAGACCTCCGACCATGGCCGGACGTGGTCGCCGCACTCGGTCATCGGGACGTTCACGCCCGCCGACGTCAACTGCTTCATCGCGCATCCCCTCGCCCTGGACGGCGGGGCGACCTTCCAGGTGCCCATCGTGTGCGGTGGCCTTCAGGACGACACGGGGCAGGGCCCGGTCTACATCATGGAGAGCACCGACGATGGGCTCACGTGGGACCGCATCCCCACCGGCGTGCGCTCGGGCGGCTCCACCACGGGCTCCTACGCCGGCGACGGCGGGCTTTGGCTCACGGTCTCGCATCCCGACGGGGACGGCAGCGCCCACGGCGTCGTCCATTCGACCGACCGCGGCCACACCTTCACCGAACCCCTGTGGCTCGACGGCAACGTCACGCCCGGCTTCGGCTGGTTCTGGGTCGACGGGCGCCCGGACGGCTCCGCCACGTCGGTCTGGATGGACGCGCTCGACAACGGGACCTGGCAGGCGGCCGCGGCCGGCGTGCGCATCGAAGCGGGCCAGCCCGTGCTCGACGCCTTCGGGCATGTGGGACCCCTCGGGGAGGAGGCCCCGCTCTACGAGTTCTTCATGGTCAGGCACGACGCGTCCGGGCAGGCGTTCATGAGCATCCCGCAGATCACCGGGCCGGACTGCCACAAGCCGGGGACGCTGCCGTCGCAGGTCGGGTCGGGCAACGTGCCGCGCAACGCGCAGTGCGTGTACGTGGTGCGAGGGCTCTAGCGACGCTTGGTGCCCCTCGGAAGCGCCTCGCTAGCGCTCGGCGTTCCGCGGGTCCGCTCGGCGCTTCGCGCCTCGCTGCATCGGAGACCAGCGGAGTCGGTCGCTCCGCTCGCTCTCCGGGCTCTCCGATGCTCGGTACGGGATTCGAACCCGTGTCGAAGCCTTGAAAGGGCCTCATGATTGGCCGCTACACTAACCGAGCGCGGTTGCGCCGACAAAGGCGTCGCTTAAACCCCTTCTCATGCCGCGGAAGGCCCGCTCAGGCCGTGAACAGGGTCGCCGCGCCGCACTGGCGGCACGCCTTGCGCGGCTTGAAGTTGAAGTGGCCGCAGGTGCAGGTGGCGCCGACCGGGCAGCCGCCCTTCGTGTCCTTGGCCTCGGTGCGGCTTCGGATGGCGCCGGCGAAGGACCCTGCGATGAAGACGAGGCCGAGGACGGCGAGGAGCGTGCCCATGCCAAGGCGCGGCCCAAGGGCCCAGGTCTCGGACCCGGGCAGCCAGGCCCCCAGGACGACGACGCCGGACGCCAGGAAGGCCAGCCCCCAGCCGACGGCGCGTTGGTTCACGGGCGCGGCGACGGCCTCGGGCTTGTAAGGGTTCGGCTCCCTCGGCTGGACCCGTCAATCGCCTCCAGGAAGGCTGCCGACAGTCAAGCGGTCTCACCACAATGGGGTTGAAGCCGATTCCGGGGCCGGCGGCCCTCACGGCGGGCTCAAATGAGTCGGAGAGGTCGCCGGGGATGCGGGACCTTGGCTCAGTCTGGTCTAGAGCATCGGGCTCATAACCCGACCGTCAGTGGTTCGAATCCACTAGGTCCCATGACTGCGCGTCAAGCTCGCCGGGCTTCACATCGTCGGGGAAACGCCGATGGGCGAGACCGTTGCATCGACCGACGACACCAACGTTCCGTCCCTCCGGCCTAAGAGGAATCTCAAGGACCCGGAGGCCTGCCTGGATTGCGGGTTTTGCCAGCAGGGCATCCATGAAATAGGGCAAGCCTCGCAGGGGACCCCTTCTTTACCGTCGCCCATCGCCCTTTAGTTTCCCTCCCTCTCGATCGATGCCCAAGAGGGGCTTCCGGCCCGAGGCGTTCCGACGCCCGCCGTCCGGCACTGCACCCCTCGCCCGCCCATGAACGTCCTACCGACAGGTCTGCTGACCCTTGCACTGATGCTCGGAAGTGTCCTCCTGGCCACGCCCCAGGCCGAGGCCACCACCGCCCCTGCCGTCAGGTTCGGGATGGACGCCGCCAGCGTCGCCGCCCAGAAGGCCGCCGGCGCAAACCCCGACTACGGGACCCTGTGGATCGGGCCCTGGACGCTGTCCTCAGGTTGGGGCGGCCCGGACGGGACCTTGGCCAGCCTCAAGTCGGCCGGCGTCACGCCCGCGGTCCACTTCTACTACTGGGGAGACGACATCTCGCCCACCTGCGTCGAGAAGGGCTGCTGGAGCTCGCTGCACGACGTGCAGAAGGACCGCGCCCATTGGAGGACCCTGGGCGACCAGCTGGCCTCGCACCTGGACTCGAAGATGAAGGGCGCCCCGGTCGTCGTGTTCCTCGAGTCGGAGTTCAACAAGGCCGGCATCTCGAAGTACGAGCCGTTCGACGGTTACCTGGCCGACATGGCCAACCGGCTTCGCGGGGCCTATCCGAGCGCCATCGTCGTGCTGGGGTTCGGCAACTGGCAATCCGGCGATTGGGGCACGTTCGACCGCGCCGCGGCTGCCAGCCAGATGGTCGGGCTGCAAGCGATGCGGGGTTCCACCCAGGACTCTTCGGCGGCCTACGATGGGCTCTACGACGCCACGCTCACCGGGGTGCGCAAGCTCTCCGGCCTGTTCCACAAGCCCATCATGCTCACCGACGTCGCCCTGTCGAGCTACCCGGAGCCGGGCTACCTCACCATGCAACGCGACAACCTGCAGAAGTTCTTCACGGGGTTGCCCGAGCTGCGTGACGCCGGCGTCAGGGCGATGGTGTACCGGTCCTGGGCCGATTCGCCCGACATGTCGACCGCCAACCACTACGGCGAGGGGGAGCGCCATTGGGGCCTGGTCCATTCAGGCGGCTCCCAGAAGTCGGCGGCAAAGGTCTGGGTCGATGGCCTGAAGGCCGTCCGCGCCGGCACCACCGTCGCCCCGACGTCGGCGTCCTCCAGCACGTCGGCGAGCTCCGGCGGCTCCTTCGCGGCGACCTTCGCGGCGAAGTCCGTCGGCAACGACTACTGGGTCGAGACGGCGGTCTCCTCCTCGTCCGCCATCGCCAAGGTGGAGGCCCGGTTGGACGGCGGCGCCTGGCAGGCCTTGCCCAAGGACTCCTGGGGCACCTACGCCGACGACCTGCACGCGCCGGATGGCACGAAGGTGGTCTTCCGCGCGACGTCCTCTGCTGGTGCCACCGCCTACAGCGGCACCTACACGTGGACCTAGATCCAGCAGGCCCTGCAGTCCGTGCAGGTCTGGGCCCAGTCGCAGCGCGGGCACCAGTCGCCCGCCCAGCTCGGCGCCTTGAAGGCGCTCATGTCGTAGGTTTGGTT
>JAXDQQ010000048.1:0-9905 GCA_034667805.1 Thermoplasmata archaeon
CGGGTGGCGCGCGACGCGGGGTTCGCGCGGCGCGCGGGCCTGACCGCCACTCCGGCCTTCTTCGTCAACGGGCGCCGCCACGAGGGCGCCTACGACGCGGGCTCGCTGGTCGAGGCGCTGCGCGGCGGGAACTAGTCCTCCACGCGGGCCAGCGCGTCGAGCTGAACGCCCCCGAGGAAGATCACCGTCGAGAAGTACAGGTAGCCCATCAGCACGACGACCGTGGCGAGCGGCCCGAACACGGACCCGTAGGACGCGACCTCGGTGAGGTAGAAGCCGAACGCCGCCGACATCGCCAGCCACGCGACGATGATCACCAGCGAGCCGAGCGACACCCACTCGAGCGGCTGGTGGCGCTCGGGCGCGTAGTGCAGCAGCAGGCCGACCGCGAGCAGCAGCAGCGCCCCGGCGGCCGCCCAGCGCGCGACGAGCAGCACGAGGCCGAGCGCCGGCAGCAGCCAGGCGATGGCGACTGCTTCGCCGATGGCGGTGGGCACGGCGTCGCCCTCCACGCGCAGCAGCACGAGCGCCAGCGTGCAGGCGACGGCGAGCCCGCCGATGTCCAGCAGGCGCTCGAGGGCGACGGTGCCGGAGACCGACGCGAAGCCGCTGCGGTGCCGCCGCCCCATCCAGGCGGCGCGCACCACGTCGCCGGCCTTCATCGGGACGAAGGTGCTCACGAGCCATCCCGAGGCGGTGGCGAGGGCCGCGGTGCCGGCGCCCGCGCCGCCGGGCCCGAGCAGCAGGCGCCAGCGCAGGCCACGGATGGCGAAGCACAGCGCATAGGCCATCGAGGCAAGGCCGACGTAGGTCCACCGTGCGCTGCCGAGCGCCGCCAGGACCTTGCCGGGACCCGTGATGGCCAGCATCGCGGCGACGAGGGCCACGCCGCACGCCAGCCCGACGGCTGTCCGCAGGCGGCGCGCGCGCTCGGACTTGGCAGCCGATGGGCTCGGCGTGACGGGCCTCGACACTGGAGGATGGCATAGGATCGGGCGACTTCAAGGGCCCAGGGGCAAAGAGCAGCGAATCCACGATGTCCACGCCCTTTCGGAAGGACCCCTATCAACAGGCCGGGGTTTGGGAGGCGATGGAGCCGTGGCGTTCCGCTGCCTACGGCGCCGCCGGCCCGATCCGATGACCTTCCATCCCAACCTTCGGCCTGCGTTGCTCGCCGCCTGCCTCCTCCTGCCGGCCGCGCTCAGCGGCTGCTTCCTCATCCCCCGCATGGACCGCCACGGCTTCATCGCCCTGGAGGAGGGCCGCCCCATGGCCGGCGCCTGGCTCGGGTCGTGGCCGACGAACGGCAACCCGGTCATCCGCGACTTCGAGAAGGACACGGGAGTCCGGCTGGACCTCGTCGACGTCTACCTCGACTGGTCCACGCCCTACGCCAACGTGTCGCATTCGGTGAAGCACATCGCGGCGCATGGCGCCCTTCCCATCCTGACCTGGGAGGCGCAGACCATCACGACGCAGGACATCCTGGCCGGGACCCGTGAGCTTCCGATGCGCGATGGCCGCCGCCTCTCGATCGACGAGTACGTCGACGAGTTCGCCAAGGGCGTCTGCCGCTCGGCCGCGATCACCCACCAGCCGGTCCTCATCCGCATGCTGCACGAGATGAACGGCGACTGGTTCGCCTGGAGCATCGGCTACCAGAAGGACGGCCATCGGGTCAATTCGGACGACTCCTACAAGCGGGCGTGGATCAAGCTGCACGACGCCTTCACGGACCGCTGCGGGGACGATGTGCGCTTCGTGTGGGCCGTGAACCACTTCAACGTCGGCGAGGGCACGTCGTTCATGGGCACCTACCCGGGGGACGACTACGTCGACCTGGTGGGCATCGACGGCTACAACTGGGGCACCAAGGCGTCGTGGGGCTGGCAGGACTTCTACGCCATCTTCCAGGACGGCCTGTGCACGCTCGAGCGCGACACGACCAAGCCCATCCTCATCGCCGAGGTCGGCTCCTCCGAGGCCGGCGGCGACAAGCCGCGCTGGATCAGCGACCTCCTGGCCAACATCGAGGCCCGCGAGCGCCTGCGCGGCTTCGTCTGGCTGAACACCGAGAAGTACGAGGTCCAGATCGACGGCACGATGGACTGGGACGTCCAGTCAAGCCCGGCCTCGCTCAAGGCCTTCTCCGACGGGGCGCGCAAGCTCGTCGACCCCAAGGACCAGGCCGTGGCGGAGGTGCCGCCATGCCGGTGACCCCCTGCATCTTCCCTGGGATCCGCAGGCCGCCCAGACCGCAAACGAGGTTTGCCCGCGAACCTTCTAGTGGGTCAGCCAGGTCCTTCGGCAAAGCCGCCGATGGCGGCTCCGACGGGTCCTCCGCGAACATGGACCCTTTCTCTTCCAGGGACGACAGGGATGCCCTTTGACGCGCTTCATCAACACGGTCCTCATCACGGTCTTCGCCTTCTTCGTGCTCCTGGGCGTCTTCTGGCAGTTCGCCGGCGGGGGCACCGGCGCAGGCGAACGGGGTGACCCGACCGTCACCGACATCACGCCGCACTGGCAGCCCTCGTCCCCGCAGGAGCTCCTCGTCGACCTCCAGGTCTACAACCCGGCGGGGCAGGAGGGGCGCATCGCCTCGATCACCTACGAGGCCCTCGTCGACGGGAAGGTCGTGGACAAGGCCATCGCCCGCGTCCCGGCCGGCCCGTCCATCGTCGTCCCCGGCAAAGGCGAGGCCGGCGTGCACTTCCCCGTGGACCTGCCCGACGGCTTCGCGGTGACGTGGTGGCCGCAGTACATGAAGGACGGCGAGGACGCCGAACTGAGCATCCAGGGCACGGTGTCGCTGCGCCGCGACGACGGCGCCCACGATGCCGCCTTCGAGTGGCGCTCCAAGTGGACCGGCGAGCTGGCCGACCGCCTCAGCGAGGCCGTGCAGAACTGCGACGCCACGCCCACGGACCTTTGCATGGCGTCGAGCGAGTTCTTCTGGAAGGACGGCACGCTGCACGCCACGCTCAAGCTGCACAACCCGGGGCCCGACGCCGTCTCGATCCGCAACGCGACGGTGCGGCTGCTCTTCGGCGAGCGCGCCGTCGTCTCCGGCAACGTCGACCTGGTGCGCGAGCTGCATGCGGGGGCCGATGCCGACGTCGACCTTGCGCTGAGCTTCTCGCAGAAGGCCATCGCCGCCTGGTGGCCGGACCACATCGCGCGCTGCGAGCGCACACCCCTCGTCATGGGCATGGACCTCCAGGCCCACACCATCCCCGACGGCCCCGACGACCCCGGCCACGTCACCAGCCTGCAGTGGACGTTCCCCGCCTCGCCGTTCCAGACCCGCTTCGTGTGCGACCAATGACGCCTCTACGCCTCCTGGCCGCCACGACCATCGACCCGCGGGCGGTCGTCGCGGACGCCGCGCTCCTGCTCCTCGTCGGGGGCCTCGTCATGCTCTGCCTCATCATGCTCCTCGTCGGCATCCAGAACATCGTCCCCGAACGGGCGCCCCCGCCCGGCGCCGTCCCCACGGCGCGCGAGGAGCCGCTCAAGGGCCTGTGGCCGCGTCGGCCGCGCCAGGTCGCTTCCGGCCTTCCCGTCGACAAGGCGATGGCGCGCATCGTCCACCTCAAGCTCGGGGAACCCCGCATCCTCCAGGCTCGCCTGCACACCACCCGCGTGCGCCTGTACGGCTGCCCCGGCTGCTCGTTCGAGGTGCCCGGCGCCGCCGCGCACCCCGGCTGCGCGGGGGAGCGCGGCGGCGTCGAGCGCGCCTTCAAGGACGTCTACGGCGGCCGCGTCTCCACGTGGGAGATCGCCTGCCGCCGCCGCGGCGACGAGGCGTGCGACTTCGAGGTGAAGCACTGATGAGCCAGCGTCCGCCGCCAGGCCCGCTGCTCATCGCCTTCATCGCCGGCCTCATGGGCGCGATCGCCGCCCTGGTCATCGTCGCCATCGTGCGCAACGTGCCCACGATGGTCATGCTTCGCGACCCGCTCTTCGGAGACTCCAAGCCGATCGCCCTCGGCTTCCTCGTCGGCTTCCTCATCGTGGGCGCGCTGGTGCGCAACCGCCTCGTGCTGCTCATGCTGCGCAGCCTGGGCAAGACCTTGCTGTTGACCTTGGGCATGGCCGGCGGCGCCGGGCTGGGCGGCCTGTTCTACGCATTCACCATCATGGGCGCCGAAGGGGGCCTCGGCCCGGCCATCGGGCACACCCTGTCCATCGCCGGGACGGCGGGCGGACCCGCGGGCCCGTTCATCCTCGGCGGCGCCCTGGCCGCGCTCATCGGCATGCTATACGCCGCCGGACGCGGCCCGGTCAAGACCGGCGTGCGCGTCGTGGCGGGCGGCGTCGTCGGCGCCATGGCCGGCCTCGTCATCTACTGCATCGCCTACGTCTTGATCTTCGCGCCCACGGGGGCCGACCGGCCCAACATCGTCATCCTCGTGGCCGAGGCGATGTACTCGTTCACGCCGAGCGAGTTCCTCCTCGTCGGCGTGGCGGCCTTCGCGGGCGCCGTGCTGTCGCGCTACTCGTGGCGCGTGTACGGCATCCTGACGTTCGTCTCGCTGCTGTTCGTCATCCTCGGCTACTCCGGCTACACGCTGACCGAGACGCTGCCGTTCGTGCCGGCGCAGGACCGCTGGATCTCCTACCTGCTCTTCACCGCCGAGGTGTCGAGCCTGTGCATGGTGCTGCTGTACAGCTTCTACACCATCGACGTGGCGGCGCGCAAGCACTGGCGGCGCTCCACGGTCGAGGCCATGTTCTCGCCGTACTACCTGCCCAAGGTCGCCATCCACGTGCCGACGTTCAACGAGCCGTTCGAGCTCGTCAAGGACACCCTCGACCGCCTGCTCAAGCTCGACTACCCGTCGGACCGCGTCGTGATCATGGTCGCCGACGACTCGACACGGCCGGAATGCGCCGACCCCATCCGCGACTACTGCGGCAAGATCGGCGTGCAGTACCACACCCGTGCGGACCGCTCCGGCTACAAGGCCGGCGCCCTCAACATGCTGCTGGAGAAGACACCGGTCGACTGCAACCTCCTTGCCATCATCGACGCCGACTACCAGGTCGAGCCCGAGTACCTGCGCGAGACGGTCGGCTTCTTCGTCGATCCCGACCTCGGCTGGCTGCAGACGCCGCAGGACTACCGCAACCGCCACCAGTCGTTCCTGACCGAGCAGTACTACCTGGCGGACGCGTACTTCTACCGCACGATCCTGCCGAGCCGGAACGAGGAGAACTCCATCATCTTCTGCGGCACGATGGGCATGCTGCGCATGCGCGCCGTCCTCGAGGTCGGCGGCTGGAACGAGAAGTGCATCACCGAGGACGCCGAGCTGTCGGTCCGCCTCTTGAACGCCGGCTGGAACTCGCTCTACGTCAACAAGACGTACGGCCGCGGGCTCATCCCGCCGACCTTCGAGGCGTACAAGAAGCAGCACTACCGCTGGGCCTTCGGCGGCGGGCGCATCCTGCGGCAGCACTTCTTCCGCTTCCTCTTCGGCCGGTTCACGTTCCGCCAGCGCCTGGACTACCTCGTCGGGTCCTTCAACTGGTTCGAGGGCGCGTTCATCTTCGCCATCGCCCTGTTCATCCTGACCATGGCGGGGATGGACCTCATCGGCGTCGACGTGGTGACGCACCACGACAACGAGATCCTGCTCGTCGGCCTGGTGCCGCTGTTCCTGCTGCTCGACGGCCTCACGCGCGTCCACCTCGTCCTGCGCCGCGCGGTGAACCTCACCTTCGGGGGGACGCTGCGCATCCTGGGCATGTGGTTCAGCGTGAAGTTCAGCGACATGCGGGCCGCCCTGAAGGCGCTCGTCGGACTGCACATCCCGTTCGTGCGGACGCCCAAGGCGCCGGCGAAGCGGCCGACCCGCGCCGAGGCGTGGGGGATCGCGTTGCGCCTGACGCGGTTCGAGTCGTTCATGGCCTTCGTCCTCGTCCTCGGCGCCGTCTTGATGGGCTTCAAGGCCGTCGCGATGCCAGGCCAGACGGAAGGCGAGACCACGGGTCGCCTGTTCCTGTCGTTCTGGCTGACCTACTACTCGGTCATCTTCGCGGCTGCGCCCATCTACGCCTACAAGTCGTTCGCGACGCTGCGCACGGACGCCGAGATGGCCGCGTCCCCGGGCCCACTGGTCTCTGCTTGACCGCTGGTTCGCGCCTGAAGCCGGTTCCTTGCCCCGACGCCATCCGCGGAAGCCGAGGGATGCCCTGGGCAAGCGCCGTGGGACAACCGTCGTCTGCGCTTGCCCGCCCCCCGAATCCGCGCCTCAGCGCTACCTGCACAACGCGTTGCGCGGTGGCTCGTCCACCATATCCACCGGGATTCTGACGCGTCCTGATGAACACGGTCCTCGATGGTGCCATCATGCAGCTTTCGCCACGCAGCGCCTTGCAGGCCTGCGCGATCCTCGCCGTGGTCATCTCCGTCCTGGCCATGCCAGCCAGCTCCGAGATCCAAGTCTTCCCCGGAGGCTGCCGCGCCATCGACACGATGGACGCCGACGCCTCGGGCGATGCGGTGGCCATCATCGTCCGCGTCGGCGGCGAGGACGTGCTGGTGTCGAGCGACATCGCCGCGTCGCAGGACGGCCCCGGCATGGGCGGAGACGAGGACAGCCTGCAGACGGTCGAGGTGCCGGGCCTGCTGACCGCCAAGATCCTCAACTCGCGCATCGACCTGAAGGTCGACGCCGACCCGCTGCGCTCGCAGGCGTGGTCGCAGGCCTCCGTCGTGGACCTCGACATCCTCAACGGCACCATCACGGCCGACCTCGTCAAGGGCTGGGCCAACGCCGAGGCGGAGACCAACCGGGCCGACACCAGCACCGTCGACTCCAACATCGTCGGCCTGCAGGTCGGCAGCCTGGCCGACTTCGAGGTCGCGCCCGGCGTGGCGATCATGCTCGGCGAGGTCACGGACGCGGTCGTCGGCAACGGCAGCTTCGTCAAGACCTACGTCCGCGAGGACGAGTCGCGCTTCCCCGGCAACGGCAGCATCCTGTACGTCGGCGACACCACGGTGACCATGCTCCACGTCTACCTCGCCAACGTCCTCGGCTTCGGCTCCGTCGAGGTCATCGTCTCCAAGGCGCACGCCCACGCCGAGGTTCCCACGCCGTTCTGCGGCCTCGTGCAGAGCATCAAGGCGGCGGCCTACGTGTCGCGCATCCGGCCCGACATCGACGCCTCGACCAGCATCCTGGTCGGCGAGCAGCACGTCGGTGTCGTCGGCGGCCGCGGCCACGAGCAGCTCTTCGGTGCGCAGGCCCCCGTCGGGCCCTCGAGCGTCTTCGAGGTCAACAGCACCGAGACCGAGGTCTCCGGCCACGTGGCCGCCAGCGTGGAGTCGCGGTCCTTCGCCATGTCCAAGGTCCTGGGCCTGTGCATCCTGCAGGACGGCACGGTCGCGCCGGAGAACTACACCGTCGACGACTACGGGGACTGCTTCATCGGCGCCACGGCCATCCGCGCCGAGTCGAACTCCGTCGCCAACGCCACCGGCGCCATCAGCTGGGGCTCCACGACCATCGTCGGCCTGACCGTGGCCGGCATCGACATGTGCGACGCCCTCGGCTTCCCTGACGAGGACGATGTCCAAGGCAACGGCTCCGAGACGTCCAACATCTGCAAACCGCCGCAGGACTCCGTGGTTGACCTGGGCATCGTCAAGGTGACGTTCAACCAGCGCGAGGCCGACGAGGCCAGGCCGGGCCACACCGGCTATTACGTGCGCGCCATCCGCATCCAGGGACCGATCGTCGGGGACGTCATCATCAGCCGTGCATACACGTCGGCAGACTTCGACAACGGTTTCGGTGCCTCGGGCGACACCGCCCATCTGGGCGGGGCTTCGGCGTAAGGGCACCGTCACCGGCGCCCGGCTTCTATTCCGTCTCCCCACTTTTTCCCTCGCCGTTTCCGCGGTCCCAGCAAGGCTCTTCAGCGCGCCCGTCCTCGAAGGCCCCGAGGAGCGGATTGCCGAAGATCCTGTGGGCGGAGGACGGTCTCGATGACCAGTACCTCATCAAGCACGCCCTCGGCCAGATCCCGCAACCCCCGAAAGTGAGCTTCGTCGAGGACGGCCAGGCCGCCCTGGCGGCGCTCGACGACGGCCACCCGGACCTCGTGGTGCTCGACATCAACATGCCCATCCTCGACGGCGTGGAGACCCTGCGGAGGCTGCGCGCCGCCGACGAGACGAAACACGTCCCCGTGGTCGTCTTCAGCACGGGGCGCGAAGAGGGCGCCGTGCAGACCTGCAAGCGGCTCGGCGTCCTCGACTACATCCAGAAGCCGTTCCACTACAACGACTTCACGACGGCCGTGGCGCGCATCTGCGACATGGCGGACAAGGGCACGCGCGCGGCGCGGCTGAAGAAGCCGAAGTAGCACGAAACGGCCGTCGCTCTTCGAGCTCCGGCCTTGGGCTCCGACGCTCGCCGCGTTGCGGGCTCGCCCGGGTTCGCTTCGCTCGCTGGCGGCCACCCAGGCCGACTTCTGCGCTTGGCCGTTCAAGTCACATCGGCGTCCGCTTGCGCGCCGTAGACCTTCTTGCTGGCCTCGCCGGCCCGCTCGGCCTCGACGCGCAGCATCCTTGGGCGCTGCATGAAGTAGAACGGCACGCCGAGCAGGATGAGCACGAGCGCGATGAGCCCCTGCAGGAGCGAGCCGACCAGGATGATGCCGACGATGAAGATGCTCGCCAGCAGGAAGACGATGGGCACAAGGGGGAAGAGCGGCGTCTTGAACGGCCGCTCGATGTGCTTGTGCGTCTTGCGCATCCGTATGTGCGAGATCGCCGTCGGGATGTAGAAGAGGAAGATGCCGAAGACCACCATCGTGACGATCTGCTGGTAGCCGCCGGAGAGCACCAGCAGGCTGGCCCACAACGCCGTGAAGTAGATGGCCCAGGCCGGCGTGTTCCGGCTGCTGATCTTGCCCATGCTGGGCAGGAGGGCGCCGTCGTGGCTGAGGGCGTAGAAGATGCGCGGCGCCGTGAGCAGGAACCCGTTGACCGTGCCGAAGACGGACACCAGGGCGACGCCGCTGATGAAGACGGGGCCGTACTCCCAGACCTTGCCCGCGGCCACCGGGGCGATGCGCTCGTCGTTGATGCCGAGCTGGACGGCCTCGTCGATGGGGATGACGTAGAAGTACGCCGCCGTGAGCGCGATGTAGACGACGGCCGTGATCAGGGGCCCGATGATGAGCGCCAGGGGCAGGTTGCGCTTCGCGTTGCGCACCTCACCGGCGACGTACGTGGCCTGCGGCCAGCCGTCGTAGGCGAAGAGGCTGAGCGCCAGGGCACCGCCGAAGGCCACGACGAGGGCGCCGGCCCCCATCCCTTCGGGCGCGAAGCCGCCGCCCTGCGCCTCGTACGCGTGGTCCACCAGGGAACCGCCGATGAAGATGATCGCGACCAGGCTCGCCAGGCCAAGCACCTTGGCGACGGTGCTGATGTTCTGCACGATGCCGCCGAAGCGCGTGCTGAGCATGTTGAGCCCCATGAGCAGGAGGATGGCGGTGATGGCGACCAAGGCGTCGCCGTAGGCCGGGAGAGTGAACGGGTCGAGGTGGATGAGCCGCTTCGTGCACACGCCCTGCAGGCTCTCCTGCACGCACGGACCGACGTCGACGAGGTCGGTGAGGGGCACCGGGTGGCCGCCCAGGTGGCCGCCGTTGCGCTCCACGAAGAACTTGGTGAACCTCGTGACGGCCACGGCGACTCCCGCGACGATGCCGGTCTGGATGACCCAGAACTGCGTCCAGCCGAACATGTATCCATACGCCCGGCCCATGCCTTCCTTGAGGAAGTGGTACTGGCCGCCGGCGCGCGGGAACATGGCGGCCATCTCGGCGAACGTCAAGGCGCCCACGATGGTCAGGACCGCGCCCGTGACGAACACGACGAG
>JAXDQQ010000049.1:0-4820 GCA_034667805.1 Thermoplasmata archaeon
CAGATGCCGCGGTCGGCAAGGCCGGCTACGCGTACACGGGCCCGGGCACGCTCTTCGCGGGCCCCGCCTTGTACGAGGACCCGCAGAACACGCCGCACCCGGCCTACAACTGGCCGACGGTGAGCAGCCCGGCCGTCGGTCCCGACGTGCCGCACTGGTGGAAGCCGAACAAGGGCACGGACCTGCCCGTCGAGGTCACCGGCCTCGAGCTGGTGGCCCAGTCGCCCGGCGTCCCCGCCGGCGCCGGCATCGCGCTCTTCGGCTCCCTCGCCGTCGTCCCGGGCTTCGGGGCGCCGACCTCGTTCGTCGACATCTCCGATCCCACGTCGCCCAAGCTCCTGAGCCAGGTCGAGCCCGTCGATGAGGAAGGCCAAGGCCTGAGCCACCGCGGCGCCACCATCATCGCGTACCCGACCGGTCGGCTGGTCACCGTCATCAGCACCGACTCGCTGCTCGACGTCTGGGACATCACCGACCCGACGATGCCCGTGCAGCTGCCGCAGGTCACGGACCTGCCCAACAGCCACAAGGTCGGCGTCGTCCCCGGCACGCCCTTCGTCTACAACGCCGGCTCCTCCGGCGGCGCCGCCAACGGCATCGCCGGGCCCGAGGCGCAGACGGGCAAGGGCGTCGGCGTCACGCAGATCTTCGACTTCTCCGACCCCGAGCACGTCGTCAAGGTCCAGGACTGGAAGAACGGCTACTCCTGCCACCACATCTACTTCTGGAACAACGTCACCGAGGGCAAGTACCGCTCGACGTGCGCCGGCATCGAGTACACGCAGATCATCGACACGACGGACCCGGCCCATCCCTCCGTCATCGTCTCCGTCCCCTACGGCCTCGGCGACCCGACGCTCCCCTCGCAAAGCGCGTTCATCGCTGCCTTCAGCCACTACGCCGGCCTGTCGAGGGACGGCAAGGTCCTCATGGTCGGCGACGAGAACGGCGGCGGCATCGGCCCCATCGGCTGCGTCGCCCGCGCCGACACCCCGATGGGCTCGGTCAGCTCCCCCGTGGGCGCCGTGTGGTTCTACGACGTCAGCGAGGAGACGAACCCCGTCTACCTGAGCCACTTCTCCGCCAGCCAGCTCGACCGCGCCAACTCCGAGGACCCCTCGCAGATGTCGCCGCTCTCCAGCTGCACGGCGCACCACGGCCGCCTCATCCCGGCCGGCGACTCGGACCTCCTGGCCATGTCGTTCTACGGCGACGGGGTCATCGTCATCGACTTCACCGGCGTGCGCAACGAAGGCGTCGGCCTGCCGCGCATCGTCGCCCAATACGCCGGCGCCGGCGCCAACGTGTGGGAGACGTGGTACTACAACGGCTACCTGTACACGGGCGACATGGGCCGCGGGATGGATGTCATCGACATCACGTAGCACGAAACGGCCGTCGCTCTTCGAGCTCCGGCTCGTTTCGCGCGGGCCAATCCGTAACGGCTAGCGGAGACCGCCTGCGCTGCGCTCCGGCCTAGAAACGAGAGCGTTGCTGCGCTCTCGTTCGTGCTCCGCCCCCGCACCCCCGAGGACGGGGTGGCCGCTGCCCTTCGGCGCCGCTCATCGCGGCGCCTTGGGCTCCGACGCTCGCCGCGTTGCGGGCTCGCCCGGGCTCGCTGCGCTCGCCGGCGGCCACCCAGGCCGACCTGCTCGGCCCTGCCTCGGCCACGACAAGGTTCATTGCGGCCTCGTGGCCCTGGCCAATCGATGCGACGCCTGCTCCTGTCGGCCTTCCTGGTCAGCGCCCTGTTCGCGGGCTGCCTTGATTCCGGTCCCGACGACGCCGGCGACGTCGCACCTGCGGGCATGCGCGGCTCGAGCTACACCGGTCCCGGCACCCTGTTCGCGGGCCCCGCCTTGTACGAGGACCCGCAGAACACGCCGCACCCGGCGTACAACTGGCCGACCCTGTCGCATCCCGCCGTGGGCCCCGACGTCCCGTACTGGTGGCAGCCCATCAACGCCTCGGCGCTGCCCGGGACCGTCACCGGCATGGAGCACCTCACCGACACGCCCGGCGTCGACGTCGGAGCCGGCATCGCGCTCTTCGGCCGCCTCGCCGTGATCCCCGGCTACAGCACGGGGCCGCCGCAGGTCACGGGCTCGAACCCGCCCAACCCGTCGTCCATCGTCGACATCTCCGACCCGGCGCACCCCAAGCTCCTCTCGACGTTCGAGTCGCAGCTCGGCGGCCACCGCGGCGCCATCATCATCGCCTACCCGACCGGTCGCCGTGTCACCGTCATCAGCACCGGAAGCGGCCTCGACGTCTGGGACATCACGGACCCGACCACGCCGCAGCCGCTGGTCCCCGTCGAGATCGGCAGCCACAAGGTCGGCGTCGTCCCCGGCACACCCTTCGTCTACAACGCCCGCTCCGCCGGCGGCGGCACCGGCACCGGCGTGAGCGAGATGACGGCGAACCAGAAGACGGAGATGTTCGACTTCTCGGACCCGGAGAACGTGGTGCGCATGCCGGACTTCGAGAACGGCTTCTCCTGCCACCACATCTACTTCTGGAACAACGTGACGCAGGGCAAGTACCGCTCCATCTGCGCGGCGTACTCCTACACGCAGATCATCGACACCACGGACCCCGCCCACCCGAAGGTCATCGTCAACGTCCCCTTCGGCCACGGCATGGCGGGCGTCCCGCCGGCGTATGACGTGCTGTCGTTCTCGCACTACGCCGGCCTGTCGGTCGACGGGACGATCCTCCTCGTCGGCGACGAGCACGGCGGCGGCACCGGCCCCATCGGCTGCGTCGCGGCCGTCGACACGCCCCTGGGCCGCGTGAGCCCGCCAGTCGGCGCCGTCTGGTTCTACGACGTCTCGGTCGAGACCGACCCGCAGCTCAAGGGCTGGGTCACGGCGTCCCAGCTGGAGAAGCAGGGCGTCGACGGCGCGCAGGCCTCGTGCACGGCGCACCACGGCCGCCTGCTGCCGACACCGGGGCGCGACGTGCTGGCCATGTCGTTCTACGGCGCCGGCGTCGTCCTCATCGACTTCACGCCGGTGCGCACCGAGACGCTCGGCTTCCCCGTGGTGCTCGACCAGTTCGCCGACGACTCCGACACGTGGGAGACCTGGTACTACCAGGGCTACCTCTTCACGGGCGACCTCAATCGTGGCATGGACGTGCTGAGGATCACCTAGCCGAATCCGCGGCCGGTCCTCCATAACGCTCTTCAGCGCATCCCAGACTCGTCGCCGCATGCTGCGACGCCTCCTGTTCGCCACCGCCCTCGTGGGCGCCCTCTTCGCCGGTTGCCTCGACGATCAAGGAACCGCGGACGGCGCCGACCAGGCCACCTCCGGCTCCGCCGGCCCACTCTACAAGGGCGAAGGCGACCTCTTCGCAGGACCTGCGCTGTACAAGGACCCCCAGAACTCGCCGCACCCGGCGTTCAACTTCGCCACGTTGGCCAACCCGGCGACGGGCCCCGGCGTTCCCGACTCGTGGAAGCCCATCGCCCCGGCGGAGTTGCCCGAGCACATCACCGACCTGACCCACGTCGCGCAGACCGACGGCGTCGCGTCCGGCGCCGGCATCGCCGTGTTCGGCTCCCTGGTGGTCGTGCCCGGCTTCGGCGCCGACACCTCCGTGGTCGACATCTCCGACCCGGCCCACCCGAAGCTCTTGTCGCAGTTCAAGCCGCAAGAGGGCCTGAGCACCCACCGCGGCGCCGCGTTCATCCCCTACCCGACCGGCCAGCTGGTCGTCGTCATCTCGACCGGCGCCGGCATCGACGTATGGGACCTCACCGACCCCGTTTCGCCGCAGCCGCTCCCGTTCCTCCTGATGAACCGGACCGACGGAAGCACCATCGGCAGCCACAAGGTCGGCGTCATCCCCGGCACGCCCATCGTGGTCAACGCCGCCAGCGACGGCGGCGCCAGGTCGGCCCCCGAGTCGTCCACGGGCGTCACGCAGATGTGGGACCTCAGCGACCCGCAGGACCCGTTCCGCCTGCCCGACTTCCAGAACGGCTACTCGTGCCACCACGTCTACTTCTGGAACAACCTCGAGGAGAGCAAGTTCCGCGGCGTCTGCGCCGGCGTCCAGTACACGCAGATCTGGGACACGGCCGACCCGTACCACCCTTCGGTCGTCGTCAGCGTCCCGTTCGGCACCGGCGGCACGCCGGCCGACGCCGCCGGGGCCGTGCAGTTCTCGGCCGGCCTGAGCCACTACGCCGGCCTCAGCCTCGACGGCAAGGTCCTCATCATGGGCGACGAGTCCGGCGGCGGCAGCGCGCCCCCCGGCTGCACCGTCCGCGTCGACACGCCCATGGGCGGCATCAGCCCGCCCATCGGCGCCGTTTGGTTCTACGACGTCTCCGACGAGACGAACCCGCGCCTGCTGAGCTGGATCTCCGCCAGCCAACTCGAGAAGATGGGCATGACGGACGACCCGCAGGGCGAGGCCCCGCGCAGCTGCACCGCGCACCACGGCCGCCTCGTGCCCGTCGAGGGCCGCGATGTGCTGGCCATGAGCTTCTACGGCTCCGGCGTCGTCGTCATCGACTTCACCTCGGTGCGCGGCGAGGGGAACAACTTCCCCACCGTCGTGGCGCAGTACGCCGACCACTCCGACACGTGGGAGACCTGGTACTACAACGGCTACCTGTTCACCGGCGACCTGGCGCGCGGCATGGACGTCTTGACCCTCGCATAGGGCAACGTCGCTCCAACGAGGCGGCCTGGGTGGCCGCGCCCGAGCGCAGCGAGGGCCTAAGCGAGCCCGGCCGAAGGCTGGCGAGCGCGGGAGCGCACCACGAATCGCGGAAGCGATTCGTAAGGGCGTCGGCCACCCTT
>JAXDQQ010000050.1:0-6183 GCA_034667805.1 Thermoplasmata archaeon
CCACGGACGCGCCGGAGTACCGCGCCTTCAGCCAGGCCTGCTTCCTCGACCTCTTCGAGAAGGGGCTCATCGTGGAGGACCTGCGCCCCAACGCGTACGACCCCAAGCTGGGGACGGCCATCGCGGATGCCGACATCTACTACGAGGACCGCAAGACGCGCCTCAACGACGTCAAGTGGACCGTGAAGGAGACCGGCGAGGCCCTCGTCATCTCCACGACGCGGCCGGAACTCATCTGCGCCTGCCGCGCCGTCCTGGTCCACCCCGACAACGCCGCGACGAAGCACCTCGTCGGCAAGCACGCCGTCCTTCCCGCCGGCGTCCACGGCCGCACCGGCACGGACACCGTCGTCCCCATCAAGGCCCACCCGCACGTCAAGACCGACTTCGGCTCCGGCGTGATGATGGTGTGCAGCTACGGCGACCAGGCGGACGTCGGCCTGTTCCGCGAACTGCAGCTCGACCCCATCGCCGCCATCGGCATGGACGGCAAGATGACGGCCGTCGCCGGGCCGCTCGCTGGTATCAAGGTGGAAGAGGCCCGCAAGCAAGCCATCGCCTTGCTCGAGGCCGCCGGGCTCATGGCGGGGCACAAGGAGACCGACCAGAAGTTCCCGAAGTCCGAGAGGTCGGGCGCCGCCGTCGAGCTCATCCTCCTCAAGGAATGGTACGTCAAGCAGACGCCGTTCACCGACGACCTGCGCAAGATCGCGGCGGAGATCGACTTCCACCCGGCCAAGCACCGCCAGCTCCTGCTCGACTGGATCGACACCGTGACCATCGACTGGCCCATCAGCCGGCGGCGCTGGTACCACACCGAGATCCCGCTCTGGTTCCTCAAGGGACACCAGGACGAGGAGACGCCCTATGTCGTAGTGCCTCCGAAGGGCGCCTACCACCAGCCTTGGCACAGCGGACCTCCCACCGGCTCGCAGGTCCTGCACCGCGAGACCCGCAAGCACCTGGGGACGCTCGACGCGTTCCTCAAGGAGCACGGCCACGACAAGCTGCACGTGCACGGCGAGACCAAGGTGTTCGACACCTGGATGGACTCCTCCGTGTCCAACCTCTACATCCTCAAACCGTACCAGGACAAGGCGTGGGCGAAGGACCCGTGCTCCGTCCGTCCGCAAGGCCGCGACATCGTCCGCACCTGGCTCTACTACACGGTCCTCAAGTCGTTCCTGCTCCACCAGGCGACGGGCAAGGTCCCCAAGGTCGCGTTCAAGCACGCCTGGATCACCGGCCTAGGGATGGACAAGCAGGGCCGCAAGATGTCGAAGTCCCTCGGCAACGTCATCGACCCCGACGAGGTCGTGAAGAAGGTCGGCAGCGACGCGTTCCGGCTATGGATCGCCGGCGAGTCCACCGTGGGCGATGACTTCCGCATCAACGAGGAGAAGATCGCCGGCGCCGGCAAGTTCCTGCAGAAGCTCGCCAACGTCGCCGCCTTCGTCGGCAAGTTCCCCCAACCCAAGACGCGGCCGGCACGCCTGCACCCGAGCGACGAATGGATCCTCGGCGAGCTCGACGCCGTGACCGAGGAGGCCGTGGAGGCGTACGGCGACCTTGACTTCTTCACGCCCGCCAACGGCGTCCGGTCGTTCGTGTGGAACACCTTCGCGCCGCACTACCTCGAGATGGTCAAGGGCCGCGCCTACGCCAGCGACGAGGCCGCCTGCTGGACGCTGCACGAAGTCCTGCGCAGGACGCTCCTCCTCCTCGCGCCCATCACGCCGTTCTGCAGCCACTACTACGGCCACGGCGTCTACGGCATCGACGTCCACCGGGCTGGCTTCCCCGCCCCCGCCGGCCTGCGCCAGGATGCCGCAACGACGGACGCCATCCTCGCGTTCAACGGCCAGGTCTGGAAGGCCAAGCAGGAGAAGGGCCTCAGCCTCGGCGCCCCCATCGACGGCATCGCCGTGCCGGAGCCTCTCAAGCTGTTCGAGGCCGAACTGCGCGAGATGCACAAGCTAAGCTGATTCAGCCAACCAGCCGATGAAGCCGATTTCCCGTCGGCAACGGAATCCGCTGAATCCGTGGCAATCCGCTTCATCAGCTAAGCTCAAGACCCTGGCACGCCGTTTCACGGGCATGCCCGACGGCGGCCGTCACCTGACGCGGGACGAGTCGTTCCTGCTCGTCGGCCTCTTGGTGGCCGACGCGGACGGCAAGCGCCTGCCCGTCGAGGTCGAGACGCTCCTGGACGCGCTCGAGCGCCACAGCTCGCGCGTCGACGAGCGTTCGCGCCGCCTCGTGCAGAAGCTCGCCGGCCAGGTGCGCGAGCGCGGCCTCGCCTCGCTCATCGGCGAGGTCTCGCGCGGCCTGCCCAGGCTCGAGGACCGGTCCTGGGCCTTCGGCCTGGCCGTCGAGGTCGCGTACGCCGACCGCGAGCTGCACCCGCGCGAGGCCGACCACATCGCCGACCTCGGCGACGCGCTGCAGCTGCCCGACGAGGACGTCTTCGCGGTGGTCAAGAAGAAATAGCGGCGGTCCGCCCGCGGGAAAGGAAAAGCCCGATAGCCCAGCCCAGGCTGGCCGACGCGTGCGGCGCGCGACGACGGGGCTCTTCCTCGCGTTCGCGGCGTTCGCCAGCTGGGGCTTCCTCAGCCCGGTCTCGAAGCGCCTCCTCGAGGATTTCCAGCCGATGGGCCTGAACGCCGTGCGGTTCCTGCTCGCCACGGTCGCCATCCTGCCTTGGCTGCGTTGGAGTGGCTTGCAGGAAAGCTTGCGCACGCTGGCGCGGCGCGAGGTGCTGTGGGTGAACCTGCTCGCCAACGTCAGCCTGACCTTGTTCCTCTACAGCCTGGTCCATTTGCGGCCGGCGTTCTCCACCCTGGGCTTCTACACCGCGCCCTTGTTCACGGCGGCCCTTGCGTCGGTCGCGCTCAAGGAACGGGTCGGCCCCTGGTTCGTGCCTGCGATCGTCCTGCTCCTCGCCGGCGGCTACCTCACCCTCTTCGGGCTCTCCACGCCGGGACCTGGGTTCGCCGTCGGCGGCATGGCGCTTGCCTTGGGCTCCGCCGTCGTGTGGGCCTGGTACACGGTGGACCTGCGCCGGCACGCGCCGTCGATCCCGCTCAAGCCGCTCATGGGCGCGAGCTTCCTCTTCGGCACGGTGTACTACTACGCGCTCGCCGTCATCCTGGAAGGGTGGCCGCGCCTGATGGACCGCGAAGCCGCGACGTGGGGTTGGCTGGCGATCCAGGTGGCCTTCCCGACCCTGGCGGCGTTCATCCTCTTCAACGCGGCCTTGCAACGTGCCCCCGCCAGCCAGGTGAACATCCTGATCGCTGCCGAGCTCGGCTTCACCGTCGTCTTCTCGGCACTGCTGTTCGGCGAGACGTATTCGGCATGGCAGTTGGCGGGGCTGGCGCTGACACTGGTGGCCGTGTCCGGCTATCTGTGGGTGCAGGGACGGGGCCGAGGCCAGCGCGTCGCGGCGACCGTGGCGCATCCCTGATTTGGCCAACCGCCGGGCCATGGTTCTCAAAGACCGTGGTTTGCCTCAACCCACATGGCCAACGACGAACCACCGATGACACCGATTTCAACGATGCGCCCCGACCACGACCCACGCACCTACGCCATCATCGGCGCTGCACAACTCGTCCACCGCGAGCTCGGTTCTGGATACCTGGAGCGGCCATACGAGGAAGCATTGGCAATCGAATTGGCCGAACGAGGGATTCCCTTCGAGCGCCAAGTCGAACTGGGAATCATCTACAGGGGGCGACTCCTGGACGCCAAGTACCGAGCGGACCTTCTTGTCGCTGGCGAAGTTCTGGTCGAATTGAAGGCGACGACTGGGCTTGGACCCGTAGACGAGGCGCAACTCCTGCACTACCTGAAGGCGTCGGGAATCTCCACCGGCCTTTTGCTGAACTTCGGTACCGCGTCGCTGCAACAACGGCGGATGGTCCGGGGTCCGAAGGCGAATCGGTGGGCATCGGCGGAATCGGTGGTTGGGCCGCCGGTCGGAGCTACTGCGGCGCGCGTCGTCCCTGCGCCGCCACCGATTCCCACGTCGGGTACGACCCCAGCACCTTGAGGCTCGACACCTTGGCGATGAGCGCCGCCAGCGTCTCAGCCAGGGCGGGGTCCTCGCGGTGGCCCTCGACGTCGATCTGGAAGACGTAGGCCCACGGGCGCTCCGGCTTGGGGCGCGACTCCACCTTCGTGAGGTTGAGGCCGCGCGAGGCGAACTCGCCGAGGAGCTCGTGCAGGGCGCCGGGGACGTTGCGCACGCCGAAGGAGAGGGACGTGATGTACTGCTCCTTGCGCGCCGGGTTGCGCTTGAACTCCGTCTTGCTCAGGGCTACGTAGCGCGTCGAGTTGTTCTCGCGGCTCTGGATGGAGCGCTGGATGACGTTCATGCCGTGCAGCTCGGCGGCGCGCGACGAGGCGACGGCGGCCTCCATGAGGTTGCCGCGCGACTTGACCTCGCGGACGGCGGCGGCGGTGTCGGTCGTCGGGCGGGCCTCGATGCCATGGGCGCGCAGGAAGTCGCGGCTCTGGCGCAAGGCGTAGCTGTGCGAGTAGGCGGCCTTGACGGAGCCCAGCGTCGCGCCGGGGTGGCCGATGAGGCAGTGGTCGATCTTGAAGCGCATCTCGCCGACGACGAAGAGGTCGCACGCCAGCAGCACGTCGGCGGCTTCGTCGACGGTGCCCTCCATGGTGTTCTCGAGGGGCAGGAACGCGTAGTGCGCCGCGCCGGACTCCACCTTCGTCACGGCCTCGTCGAACGAGGAGCACGGCAGGGGTTCCGTGTTGCGCATGCCGCGGGCGTCGAAGAAGGCCAGCAGGGCCTCCTCGGTGAAGGTCCCGCGCTCACCCTGGTACGCGACGACGACCATGACGACGCGGCCAGGGGGTCCCCGATAAGAGGGCTTCGGCCCCACCCTCAACGGCGAAATAGGGAGCCCTTGTCGAGACGCCCGTGTACATGGACGTCGACTGCCCGAAGTGCTTCGTGCGCACGACGCACGACGTCCCGGCGCGGCAGGCCGGACGCACCGACTATCCCGTCGAGTGCCCCGAGTGCCACGCCAAGTTCGAGCTGTGGCTGGACCCCCAATGGTTCATGATGCCTTGACGGGCGGCTAGCGCGCTTTCGCCTTTGGCAGCGGCGTCGGCGTCGCGCCCGCGGCCGTCTTCTCGCGCACATCGACCGAGACGGCCTTCGGAAGGCGGGCGTTGGCCTTCGCCTCGCGCGCCAGCTCCGCCACGGCGGCGGCCAGGAGGTCGACCTCGTCTTCCGTGTTGTAGATGCCGAGGCTCGCGCGCACGGCGCCGGGGACCTCGACGTCCTCGCCGCGGTCGAAGGCGCGCGTCCAGGCCGGCTGCGGGCCGAGGCCCATGAGCTGGTTGAGCAGCGGCTGGGCGCAGAAGCAGCCGTTGCGCGTCGCGATGGCGTGGCGCGCGTCGAGGAGTTTGCTGGCCTCGCCGTGGTGGAGGCCCGGGACGAGGAAGGCGAAGACGCCGACCTTGGACGTCGCGGCGGACTCGCTGCGCGGCCCGAGCAGCTGCACGCCGTGGTCCTCGGCGAGTTCGCCGAAGCGGCGCAGCGTGTGGCGGACGAGGTCGCGCTCGTGGGCGCGGACGTCCTCCATGCCGATGCCTTCGAGGAACCGCGTCGAGGCGGCGAAGGCCACGGCGCCGACGACGTTGGGCGTGCCGCCGTGGTGGCGCTCGGGGCCGGCCTTGTGCTGGACGCCGGTCTCGGTGACCCACTCGACCGTCCCGCCGCCGGTGACGTGCGGTGGGGCCTCGTCCACCAGCTCGGCCGGCGCGGCGAGGAAGGCCGAGCCGAGCGGCGCGTAGGCCTTGTGGCCGGCGGCCGCGATGAAGTCGAGGTGCTCCGGGTGGCCGGGCGTCCGTACGTCGATGGCCGCGTGGGCGTAGAGTTGCGCCGCGTCGACGAGGATGCGGGCGCCGGCGTCGTGCGCCAGGCGCGCCAGCTTGTGGATGGGCGGCATGACGCCGGTCACGTTGCTGGCGCCGGTGACGGCGAGCAGCTTGACCGGGGTCTTGGACATGCCAAGCAGCCGCTCCACCTCGTCGAGGAGGAGGTTACCCTCGCCGTCGACGGGGGCGCGCAGGACCTTGCCGCGGCGGCGGTGCGGCAGGTCGTTGGAGTGGTGCTCCGCCTGGGTGACCAAGGTGGCGCCCTTGACGTCG
>JAXDQQ010000051.1:0-11029 GCA_034667805.1 Thermoplasmata archaeon
GTCCGACGGGCCGGGGCCCTCCTCGAAGCAGGTCTTCTGGTCGCACACGGTGGCGACGTTCCGGCCCAGCT
This sequence comes from Thermoplasmata archaeon, assembly GCA_034667805.1. Classification (GTDB taxonomy): domain Archaea; phylum Thermoplasmatota; class E2; order JACPAO01; family JAHFTW01; genus JAHFTW01. The sequence goes on from JAXDQQ010000051.1 coordinate 72, forward strand.
CGAACGTGGCGTCCGCGGTGGCGGTGGCGGTGCCCTGGTCGTTGCGGACCAGCAGGCTGACCGTGTACACGCCTTCGGTGGCGCGGTCGGCCTTGTAGGGCCAGACGTACACGACGGTCACGGCGTTCTGGTGCTGGTAGTGCGGGTTCGTCGGTTGCACGATGCTGTAGCGGTACAGGCCGGCAGCCTCCGTCGCCCCGTCGATCCCGACCACCATGTCCTCGGCCGTCACATTGGGCGTGTAGGAGTTGACCTCGGCGATGTCGTAGTTGCCCCACGCCGCGTTCATGGACGCGTGCACGACGAGGTCGTCGCCGACGAACTGCGGGTGCAGCGCCTCGATCTGGATGGGGTTGGTGATGGCGAAGTCCATGCGGGGGCGGTGGGCCGCGTCGCTGTGGAAGCGCACGAGGTTGGGCATCAGCGCCGCGTCGACGCCGTTGGTGCAGGCCGGGTTGTCCATGCGGACGTCGATGCGCAGGTTGTACGCCGTGTCGCGCGGGATCACGGTGGCGTCCATCGTCATCGGCACCGCGAACTCGTAGAGCCACTTGCCGTCGGGAAGCTGTCCGAGGGCCCGCGTGTTCTTCGGTTCGGCCAGGCCTGGCACGCCAGGCAGCGTCTGGTTGGCGGCCAGCGTGGCGGGGATGGTCTCGCCGTGCACCAGCATCGGGCCGGTGTTGTAGAGGTGGTCGTTGACGCTGATGCCGTCGCCGGCGCGGATGGTGGCCGTGACCACGACGTTGGCGAGCACGATGGGCACGGACGACGGGTCGGGCACGCCGCTCGGCGAGGCCGCGACGCTCTGGGTCGTCATGTACCAGTAGAGGGTGAACGGCGTGCCGGGGTCGAGCTTGGCGTCGTAGGAGATACCGCGCTCCGGGTGGACGCGGGGCTTGCCGTTCTGCTGGATGTCGTACTCGACGTAGCTCGGGCTCGAGTAGCCGTAGGCCGTGTGCCAGGCTTGGCTCGTGTCGTAGGCGCCGGCGTCGGGCAGGCAGGACGTCGTCGAGGTCAGCAGGCCGACGGCGTTGCTCACCGTGTACCCGTCCGCGGGCTTCTGCGTGTTGATGGGGAAGTCCTGGATGTCGATGAGGTGCATGTAGAGCGTCACCGGCGACGGCGTGTCCGGGTTGTGGATGCCGACGGTCTGCGCGGAGACCGGGAGGGCGAGCAGCACGAGGAAGGCGATCGAGGTGGAAAGGGCGCGCAGGGCGGCCATGGAGTCCAAAGGTCTAGCCAGAAGGGATAACCCCGCCGGGCGCGTCGTGCAATGGTTCGGCCAAACGACCATTCACATGTCAGGCCGACCCGCTGGCCGACACCGGGCCACGGATTTCACGGATTCCACGGAGGCCATAGTTCCGTGGTCTCCGTGCAATCCGTGGCCCGTCGTCGGTCGGGCACTAGCCCTTGACGACGCCCAGCGGCCGCATCCGCGCCGCCTTGCGCGCGATCCCCGCCATCTCGACGGAGTCGACGACCTCGCTGACGTCCTTGTACGCGCCGGGCGCCTCCTCGGCCGCCACGTCGGGCGTCGCGGCGCGCACGTAGATGCCGTCGCGCTGCCAGAGCTCACGGATGAGCGCGGCGCCGGACCATTCGCGCTTGGCGGCGGAGCGGCTCATGTGGCGGCCCGCGCCGTGGCACGAAGAGCCGAACGAGGTCAGCTCGGCGCCCTTCTGGGCCGCGAGGAGGAAGCTCATGCGGCCCATGTCGCCGGGGACCATGACCGGCTGCCCCGCCGCGCGGTAGGCCGCGGGGACATCTGGGTGGCCGGGGCCGAACGCGCGGGTCGCGCCCTTGCGGTGCACGCAGAGGGACCGCCGCTTGCCGGCGTCGGGGCCGGCGGGGATGGTGTGCTCCTCCATCTTGGCGATGTTGTGGCAGACGTCGTAGACGACCTCGATGCCCGCCTGGTCACCGTCGCCGCCTGCGCCTGCGCCGAAGAGCCGGCCGAGCGTCTTGCGGACGTGGGTCGTGATGACGCTGCGGTTGCAGAACGCGAAGTTCGCCGCCGACGCCATCGCGCCGAGATAGCGGTCGGCGGCCGCCGTGCCCAGCTCGGCGTAGGCAAGCTGCCGGTCCGGCAGGTCCAGCCCGGCGCCTCGGGGGCCCGCCTGCAGGTCCTTGACGTGGTCCTCGCAGACCTGGTGGCCGAGGCCGCGGCTGCCCGTGTGGATCATGACCGTGACCTGGCCGAGCTCGACGCCGTAGGCCTTGCAGGCCGCATCGTCCCACGTCTTGTCCACGACCTGCAGCTCAAGGAAGTGGTTGCCCGAACCGAGCGAGCCGAGGCTGCGGCGGCCCCGCACGCGCGCTCGTTCGTGCACCTGCCGCGCGTCGGCGCCGGCGATGGCGCCGCCGTCCTCCATGTGCTCGCGGTCGGCGTCCGTCGCCCAGCCGTTGTCGACGGCCCACCCCGCCCCGCGGTCGAGGATGTCGGTGAGGTCGGCCTCCGACAGGTCGAGCCCGCCTTTCGACCCCATGCCGCAAGGCACGGCGTCGAACAAGGCATCGACGATCTCGGGGAGGCGGGCCCGCACGTCGCGCTCCTCCAGCTCGGTCTTGAGCAGGCGGACGCCGCAGTTGATGTCGAAGCCGACGCCGCCGGGCGACACGACGCCGCCCTGGTCGGGGTCGAAGGCCGCGACGCCGCCGATGGGGAAGCCGTAGCCCCAATGGATGTCGGGCATCGCCATGGCGTAGCCGACGATGCCGGGGAGCGTGGCGACGTTGGCGACCTGCTCCGGGGCGTTGTCCTCCTGGATGCTGGGGACGAGGCTAGGCTGGGCGATGATGCGGCCGGGGACGCGCATGCGGAGGTTCCCGCCCTGCCCCTTGTAGTCGGACGGGATCTCGTGCACCGCCGGCGAGACCGGGTTCAGCGGGCCGGCCCAAGTCATGCCTTCGCCAGCGGACCTGTGCTATTGCGGTTTTGGGGATGGGCGCCCGGAGGCTGGAACGTCCCGATCCAAAACAGCGAAGACCCTCCGCCGACGGCCCGGGACCGAACGTTGAACCCCAAGGCCGTGTGTCTTCGCGGGATGGCTGACATCGTGAACGCCGGCGTCATCGTCCTGATCGCGGCTTTCGGCCTCGTGGCCGTCGTGGGTGGCGCGCACCAGCTCCAGGACTCCGCGCACTCTTCGAGCCTCGCAGGCGATGATGGCGCCGCCGTGGGGGCTGGACATTCCGAGGCTCCGGTCGTGCCTGCACCGACCCTCGCGAACGCCTTGGGCGATTCGCACGACAAGGACGGCAAGCATCCAGACCAACACAAGGGACGCGACCGGGACGACCGCCACGGCCACGACGACGAGGAAGACGACGACTAGCGTCCCGACGTCCCGACGGAGGGGATTGCCCGGGTCGGCGTAGGTGGTCGCGCCCGAGCGCAGCGAGGGCCTGAGCGAGCCCCGCAACGCGGCGAGCGTGGGATCCCACCGCGAATCGCGGAAGCGATTCGCAAGTGGGGCGACCACCTTCTCCTCGGGGGTGCGGGGGCAGAGCCCCCGCTGGTGGTTACGGACTAGTCCCGCGCGAAACGGGCCGGAGCTCGAAGAGCGACGGCCGTTTCGTGCTACTCGATGCGAGCCTTGTAGCCGAGGTCCTCGAGGACCTTCTGCACGCGCTTGGCGTGGTCGCCCTGCAGCTCGATGACGCCCTGCTTCAGGGTGCCGCCGCAGGCGCACTTCGACTTCAGCGTCGACAGGAGGTTGTCGAGGCTGATGCTGGGGTCCTGGATGCCGTCGACCAAGGTCATCTTCTTGCCGTAGCGCCGGGAGTCCGTCGTGATGCGGATCTCCTGTTGCTCGCGCGCGATGTCCTCGCAGACGCAGATCTCCTTGGGGAGACCACACGTGTCACAAATCAAGCCGCACCTCCATCGATGCGGCCGGGGATGGACCTTTGGGTGGGTGCGAGCCTCACTTCTTGGACTCCGTGTGCAGGCCGAGCTCGACCTCGCGCTGGATGGTCAGGATGCGCGCGATCTCGCGGCGCAGCGTGCGGATCTTGCCGGGGGACGGCGTCGAGCCGCCCATGGCCTGCACGCCGCGTTCCTGCATCAGTTCGCGCTTGAGCTCGACCAGGCGGGCCTGCCGGTCGTCGACGTTGAGGGCGCGCACTTCGGGGGCGGACAGCATTACTGCTTGCCTCCAGTGCCGTCAACGGTAAACGACTTTCGCTCGCGGCGGCGCTCGCCGGCGCCGGGCACGGAGGCCGGGCCCTCGGAGGGCTTCGGCACCGACGGGCCGCTCGGCGCCGCGGGGGCGGCGGGGGCGGACGTCGGGGCGGCGGCCTGGGCGGGCGCGCCCTCGGCCGGCTTGGCGTCGGGGGCCGTCTGGACGCCCTGGGCCTGCGCCTGGGCGCGGGCCTTCGAGGCGGCCATGGCGGCGTCCTTCTCGCCGGGCGCGAAGATCTTCAGCTGGTCCGGCAGCTTGGCGTCCTTCTTCATGATCTTGACCGAGCAGCCGATGATGCCCAGCTTGCGCTTGCACTGCGCGTAGCCGTGGTCCATGAGCGAGTACGCCGTCTCGCCGGCGTACTTGACGTGGCCCGCGATGAATTTCTCGCGGCGGCGCTTGGCGCCCGACAGCTTGCCGGCGATCTCGACGATGACGCCTTGGGCGCCGGAGGCCATGACGCGCTGGACGGTGGAGTGCCCGACGCGGCGGAAGTGCCAGCCACGCTCGAGGGACTCGGCCATCTTGTACGCCATGATCTGCGCGTTGAGGCCCGGGTTGTACGCCGGCTCCTCGACGGAGATCTGCGGGTTCTCGATGCCGAACTGGGCGCGCAGGCGGCCCGTGAGCTCGTTGATGGTGGCGCCCTTGCGGCCGATGACCATGCCGGGGCGCTCCGCGACGATGTTGACGCGGGTGCCCAGCGGCGTGCGCTGGATGTCCAGGCCGCCGTAGCCGGCGCGCTGGGTCTCCTGCTGCACGAAGTCCTTGACGAGGAGGCGGTTGACGGCCTCTTTGACGAATTTGCGTTCGACGGCCATGTTATGCGTCCTCCTTGTCCGAGGCTTCGGCCTTCTCGGCCTTCTTGTGCTCCTTGGCGATGCGCTCGTGCTTGACCTGGTCGGCCTTGCCCGCCTTGCGGACCTTGCTCTCCTTCTTGTTGGAGGCCTTGGTCGCGGCGGCCTTGCCCTCGGCCTTGGTCTCTTCGTCGGTGGCCTGGGTCAGGATGACCTCGAAGTTGCAGAGGCGGTTGTAGTGCGGCGTGGCGCGGCCTTGCGCGCGGGGCGTGTAGGCCTGGATGACGTTGCCCTGGTAGGCCGTCGAGTGGGTGATGACAAGGCGGTCCTTGTCGAGGCCCTTGTACTCGGCGTTCGCCTCGGCGGACTCGAGCACCTTGAGCATGCACTTGACGGTCTGCACGGGGTACTTGCCCGAGCCCATGCCACCCTTGCGGTGGTGGATCTTGCGGACGCGCACCTTGAACGGCACGGCGGTCTTGAGGGCCTTGACGTCCTCGAGGAACGCCTTGGCGCGGGCGACCGGCATGCCCTTGATGGCGCGCGCGACGTTGCGGCCGCTCTTCGGGGAGCAGGGCATGTCGCGGCCATAGGCCTGGGCGGTCGTGGCGGGGTCGCTGACGGTGGAGTAGTAGGTCGCCATGAGGATCACTTCAGGGGGACGTGCTTGCTCGACCGGGTCGCACCGACACCGACACCCGTGTGGATGCAGGCCTTGGTGGTGATGGCGAACTCGCCGAGGCGGTGGCCGATCATCTCCGGCTGGACGGTCACGTTCTGGAACTCCTTGCCGTTGTGGACCGCGATGATCTTGCCGACGAAGCGCGGCAGGATGCCCATGTGGCGGTAGTGCGTGCGCACGACCTCGCCGGGCTTGGCGGCCTCGACCTTCTCGAGGAACCTGAGCTCCTCGGCCTTGACGCCACGGGTGTAGAGGCGGCGGGTGCGGGACGGCAGCAGGGGCAGGACGTCGGCCAGCTTCATTGCCTGCAGCTCGGCCATGGTCTTGCCACGGTACGTGAACTCCTTCTTGGCGCGGGTCTCGATGACCGCCTTGGCCTTGCGCATCTTGCGCCGGGCCGCACCTGCGTTGACGATGATTCGCTTTGCCATTGAATTACCTCCTCATGCCCGTGCGCTTGGGAGCGATCTTGCCGACCATGGCGCCCGGCGGGGTGCCGCGGCGTTGGCTGGTGGGAGCGCCCTTGAAGTTGTGCGAGCCGCCACCGTGCGGGTGGTCGACCGGGTTCATCGCGACGCCGCGGACGCGGGGCCAGCGCACGCCCTTGGCGCGCATGGCGTGGAACTTCTTGCCGGCCTTCAAGAACGGCTTGTCGCCGCGGCCGCCGCCGGCCACGAGGCCGATGGTGGCGCGGGCGAGCGGGTGGAACTCGCGGAACTTGCCCGAGGGCATGCGCACGATGGTGGCCTTGTCGGTGTGCGTCACGATCTCGGCGGCGGTGCCGGCGGTCTTGACGAACTTGCCGCCGTCGTTGGGGCGGGCCTCGAGGTTGAACACCGGGGTGCCTTCCGGGATCTTCGACACGATGGTGACGTTGCCGGGCTGGATCTGCGTGGTGTCCGTGAACACGACGTTCTGCCCGACCGACATGCCCTCGTTGGCGATGTGGATCATCATGCTGCCGTCCGGCATCTTCAGGTTGGCGAAGAGGCAGGAGCGCCCGGGGGCGTGCTGCAGCGACTCGACGACGGCCGTGCCGGTCCACTTGACCGGGTACTTGACGTCGCCGTGGTGCAGGTGCGACGGGCTCGTCATGCGCGGCGGGGCTGCGCCGCGGCGCCTAGAGAGAATTCGCTTTCCCATCTAGAACACCCCGATGCGCATGCCGATGTCTTCCGCAGACGTCTCGCCGCCGAACTTGACGATGGCGCGCTTGCCGTCCTTGGTGATGCGGGTGTTGACCGTGTCCACCGTGCAGGAGAACAGGACCTCGACCGCCTTCTTGATGTCGTGCTTGGAGGAGGTGCGGCGCACCAGGAACTCCAGGCAGTTGTTCTCGTCCATCAGGCGCATCGTCTTCTCGGTGACGATGGGGTGCAGGAGCACCTCGTGGGGCTGGGTCATTGGTAGGCCTCCTTCAGGGCGGCGATGGCGCCTTGCGTGTAGACCGTGAGGCGGCCGGCGTCGCCGCCGGGGGCCAGGTCCTCGGCGCCGATGTTGCGGGCCGAGACGACATCGACGCCGGCGAGGTTGAAGGCCGCGGGGGCCTTGCCGTCGGCGGTGACGAGCAGGACGGAGCGCGGCGTGCGGTAGGCGCGGCCGCGCAGCTTGCCCATGCCGGCGCGCACGTGCACGCCCATCTTGGCGCGCTCGAGGTCCGCGCCGCAGCCGACCTTGGCCAGCATGTCGGCGAGCTCGGAGGTGTGCTCGACGGAGACGAAGTCGTCGGACACGACGACGGGGAGCGCGAGCTTCTCGTCGATCTTGTGGCCGCGTCCGCGCACCAGTTCCGACTGGCTCGTGGCGGCGAGCGCCGAGGCGATGGCCAGGCGGCGCTCCTTCGTGTTGATCTTCTCGGTCCACTCGTGGCGGGACTCGGGCGGGTGGGCGCGGCGGCCCTTGTACGCGTTGGGCACGTAGCGGGCGGCGTTGCCCTGCCTCTGGCGGGGCGTGCGGGCCATGCCCTTGCCCTTGCCGGGCCACTCGACCGAGGCGCGCTGGCCGGCGACCGGCATGGAACCGTAGCGCTGGCGGCGGTTGGCCTGGGCCACGCTGACGGCCTTGCGGATCAGGTCGGGGCGCAGGGGCGTCGAGAAGACGCTGGGCAGCTCGACGGTGCCGGCGGACTTGCCGGCCTTGTCATGCACGGTGATCTGGTGGTTCTTGGCGGTGCTGGCCATCGTTAGGCCCCCTGCTTGCTGGCGGTGCTGACGAAGCGGATGTCGGCCTGCTGGACCTCGATGCCGCGGGTGTAGCGGACGGCGTCGCGCAGGCGGATGAGGCGCTTGGAGGGACCGGGGATGGAGCCGTGCACCAGGAGGTACTGGTTGCGCACGACGCCGTAGTGCGGGAAGCCGCCCGCGGGGGTGACCTCCGCGCCGTTCTCGCCGATCTTCAGGATGCGCTTGTTGTACTCGGTGCGCTGGTGGAAGCCGCGCTGGCCGTCGTTCGGGACCGTGCTCTGGACCCAGTTCGGGTGCCAGGAGCCTTGCGTGCCGATCATGCGGCGGTGCTTGCTGTTCTTGTGGGACAGCAGCTTGGTGTGGAAACGCACGACACGGGACTCGAAGCCGTAGCCCTTGGTGACGGCGAGCGCGTCCATCATCTGGCCGGACTTCAGGGTGTCCGCGACGGTGAGGAGCTTGCCGAGGACGGTCTTGGCGTAGGCGATGCGGGCCTTGATGTCCCCGCCGCCGACGCGGATCTCCATGATCTCGGGGGTCTTGCTGTCGACGCCGGTGACCTCGACGGGCTGGGTGTGCGCCAGGACGCGGACGTCGGCGATGATCGCGTCATCGACGAGCTTCCACTTCGCGGCGTGGTCCTGCTTCTTCGGGGTGTGCAGGCGGTCCTCGAGGCGCTCGTCGACCTTGTCGGCCCACACTTCGGTGAGCGTCTTGAGGCCGTAGGGGGTGCGCTCGTAGAGGCGGACGGCGACGATGCCCATGGGGGGCGTCTCGATGACCGTGACCGGCATGCGGACTTCCTGGCCGGCGGTGGTGCTGGCGGGGCGGTAGTCCACGACGAGGGCGTGGGTCATGCCGGCCTTGTAGCCCGCGAAGCCCTGGAGCTTGGGGGTGCCGGATTCGTCATCGGCCCACGCCTTGACGTGGGGGACGACGGAGCGGGCGCGCTTGCGGGGGTAGAACCCCATGGAGCCTTGGCGCGGGTGAGAGCGTTTTCCCATGTTGGTGACCTTCTGTGGTGGTTCTCGGGCGCGCGTCCCCCATGACGCGGCCTCTGGACCGGGTTCTGTGCGGGTCGTCGGGCCCCTTCGGGTGCCCCACCGATGGGGACCCCCGGAAGGTGCCCCCTATCGCACAAATGCAGCGCCAGGCCTGGGACGCTTGCACCGGTCAAGGGGGTCCTGCCTCCTGTTGAAGGGGGGCTGGACGGACCGGCGCTCCGGGGTGCTCAAGGCATTGCCCGTAGCGTCTGGACTCTGTCGCTGAGGTCGGGCGAGGTGGTCCCTTACTTAAGGCCTTCCGCGAAGTCCCGGGGGAGACCTAGGAAGGGAAGACGTCGAAGGCCGTGAATCCCTCGGGGACTTCGGCATGGAAGACGGTGGCCGCCATGCGCCATTGGATACTTGGGCTCGGGCAGTCCTGGCCGCCGAACACGACGTCCTCGGGGCAGTCGTGCGAGGAGGCACCGACCCACATCTGGCATTCGCCGCCGTCGCGGCATTTCTCGAGGACCTTTTGCAGGGACTCGCCTCGCAGGAGGACATAGGCGGGATCGTCCGGGGCACCCGTGCCGCCCTCCGCATCGACGAAGGTCACGGATTCCGCACCATAATGGCACGAGTCGTTGGCACAGTCGGTCTGGAGGATGTAGAGGCCAACGTCCAGGTCGGCCTCTCCGGAGGTGCTTGTCCAGGTCAGCTCGCCGAGCACGGCGGTCGGCGCGGCCAAGGTCTGGAACGCCAGGGAGCTCGTCGGATAGGGATAGGCGTCGGTGGAGCCATGCGTTCCGTAGACCTGCGTCTGCGTCTCGCTGGCATCCCATGGGTTGGGTCCATAGTAGACGCCCACGTCGAGTTCCCAGGTCACGCCGGCACTCGCGTATTCGCGCGAGATGGGCCACGCGTGGAACAGGCAGGGGTCGTCGCAATCGGCCAGCACATCCGTGATGGCGTAGCCGCGCAGGAGGAGCCGGGCGGGGTTGTCAGGGGCGCCGGGCGCCCCAAAGCAGGCGTCGAAGGCCGCGTAGCCGGTGGCGCAGAAGTACGGGTCGGTCACGCAGCTCACGCCGCTGAGGTGGGGCGGTGGGATCTGGCCGGGGCACTGGTACGGTCCGGCCGTCATCCGCAAGTCGAGGTCCTGGAGACCTTCCGACCAGCGCAATTCGGCGAAGATCGCCGTCACTCCAGCGCGCACCGGGAACTCGAGGGCGTCCGCTTGCAGCGTCGCGTGCCCGGCCGTCACGCCGTCCTTGTTGAACCATTCCACGGACCCGCCGGCCGGGATAGGGGCGTTGGCCATCAGCATGGGATAGGCAATCGCCGCAGGGCCACTCTCCGCCAACATGGGGGCCTGATCGCTGGCGGGGGTTTGCGCGCACCCCGACAACAGCACGAGCAATCCGGTCACTACGATCCGCCGCCAAACCATGCCAACCCAAGCGCCAGGTCCCTTCAAAGCAGTTGCCGGACACGACCGGACCCGCGGAAGGTTCGCCGCCAAACCTTATCTTGTGGCGCAAGCGGTCGTCGCCCCATGCGAGCGTTCCTGCTCCTGGCCCTCGTCCCGCTGTTCCTCGTGTCCGGCTGCCTGGAGTCCAACGTCTCGACCTCCGACACCATCGACGACGGGGTCCACCGAAGCTCCGTCGCCTGCAACAACGGCGACTGCGAGGTCTGCGTCGACGACCAGTGCGCGCCGTGCTCCGAGTCGGAGTGCGAGGAATGCCGCGACGGCGATTGCCCGGCCCTCGACCGCGCCGCCATGGCGGCCGCCAACGCGAAGCCTCCCGAGGACTTCTCCGTCGACGAATCCTACGACCTGACGACCGGGCTGGATGGCACCACGTGGTCGTTCGACGTCGCCAAGGGAGCGTCCGGGCACGTCTACCTCACGCTGAGCGACGTCGCGACGGGGAAGACGTCGCTCCTGGGCGCCGCTTGCCTTCACTACGAGATCGACGGGGCCAACGGCAACTACGTGAAGAGCACCCAGGGCAACTGCAGCAGCGGCAATGCGAACGTCGTCATCAGCGGCAACACCGGGACGGCGAACACCTTCGTGCGGTGGGACAAGCTCGACCCCGGCCACTACACGCTCACGGCCTCGG
>JAXDQQ010000052.1:0-7767 GCA_034667805.1 Thermoplasmata archaeon
CCCCCAGTTCCGGCTGGCCTGCTCCGTCAGCGTCACCCGGTCCGTCGCGGCGACCCACTCCCACGAGCCCACGCGGGCGATGGCCTGCACCTCCTCGAACCGGCTGTCACGCGCCTGGAGCTCCTGCTCGGCCCGCTTGCGCTCGGTGATGTCTTGCGTGAAGCCCGTGATGCGCACAGGTCGCCCCGCATCGTCGTAGCGCGCGACTCCCTTCGTGTACAGCCAACGCAGGGAGCCGTCGGGCCGCACGACGCGGCATTCGATCTCCTCGCTGCCCGTCCGTGGGATGCGTCCAAGGAGCTCGAGGATCCGGGGCGCGTCTTCCGGGTAGATGTTCCGGCCCACGCTCTCCGGGGTCACTTCCTCGTCCAACCCGAGGCCGTAGAGTCTCTGGTTCTCGTCCGAGCTGCGCTGCTTGCCGGTCAGCAGGTCGATCTCCCATGAACCGACATGCCCGACCGCCTGGGTCTCCGCGAGGAGCGCCTGACGCGCCATGAGTTCCCGGTCGGCGCGCTTTCGTTCGCTGATGTCCTGCATGGCGCCCACCAGGCGGACAGGATGGCCCGCCTCGTCGCGTAGGATCAGAGCCTTGTCGAGGATGTCCGCGTAGGTCCCGTCGGCGCGCCGGAAGCGGTATTCAGCCGACAGATGGTCCTCCGAGCCGGTCAGCAGGTCGTCGATCGCCCGCCCGAAGCCCTTGAGGTCGTCGGGATGGATCAGGGCGCTGAAGCCTTCCATGGTCGCGACGGCCGCGGGGTCGAGGCCGTAGGACGCGATCTGCTCGCTGTGGTAGGAGGTGTTCGTGGCGGCGTCCCATTCCCACAGCACGTCTTGCGTCGCCCGGGCGGCCATGCGGAAGCGCTCCTCGGATCGCCGGAGGGCACGCTCGGCCACGACCCGGTCCGTGATGTCCTCGATGGTGCCACGCAGGATCGTCGGACGCCCGGAGGCGTCGCGCCGGGAGACCTGGCCGCGATGCCTCGTGTTGCGCATGCCGACCGGACTCTGCGCGCGGACCGTCACGTCGTATCCGGTCCCGCTGGCGACGGCCTCGTTGGTCGCCCCTTCCAGGATGGCGCGGTCTTCCGGGTGCACGAGGTCGATGAACCGTTGCAGGGGCAGCGCACCGCTGTCGGGCGGAAGGCCCCAGACGCGCAGGCCTTCGGCCGACATGGTGGCGAGGTTGCGGACCGTGTCCCATTCCCAGGAACCGACGTGGGAGATGGCCTGCGCATCGGCCAGTCCGGCTTCGCTGGCCCGCAGCTCGCGTCCGACCGCGGTCTGGTCCTCGATGAAGAGGAACTGGCGCAGCAGGATGGCGAACACGAGCAGGAGCAGCAGCATCTCCTCGACCGCGCCGAGATCCGCGAACGTGGCGTAGCGTGTGATGGCGACGGCCAGTGCCGGCGCGGCGAATGCGTACGGCAGCCACGCCATGGCGGTGCGATCGCGGGCGCCTGCGGGCTGGCTGGGGGGTGGGCTTGGGTGCCAGGCCGCGCCCGCGGCGACCAGCAGGTAGCCGGCGACCCAAGCCGTGGCCAGTGGCAGACCGGAGGCGTAGGCCCCTTCCGCCGCCAGGAAGGCGTACGACAGGTCGGCTGCGGCCCAGATGCCGATGCCGAGGCCGACCACCATCATCGGGCCGCGCGTGCCGGAGGGCACCTCGAGCGCGAGGATGATGAACGTGGCGGCCAAGGCGAGGTCGAGCAAGGGGTAGCTGATGGCGACCACGGCCCCGAACGTCTCGCCCGGGTAGCGTTCGACCAGGCCTGCGCCGACCGTCACCCATGCCATCATGGAAAGCGAGGTGACCACGATGGCAAAATCCAGAAGGCGGCGGAGCCAGGCGCTGGGGCCGCCAAGGCGCGGGAACCAGCAAGCCACCGCGACGAGCAACGCCGCGTATCCGCCGTAGTAGAGCGAGTCCGCCAGCGAAAGGCTGGCCACCCTTTGCTGCAGGACGAGGTCGCTGAGCAACCAGAAGGCTTCCCCGGCGGCCACGAGGGCCAGCCCCAGCCCAAGGAACAGCCAGGCCTGCGCGTCACGGCTCGTCCTGCTCCTCCGGAAGGCCAGGAAAGCTGCAAAGCCCGCCGCCGTCGTCGTCGACACGTCGTCCACGACGACCCGGGCCAGCGAGGCGGGGGGCAGCACCAACAGGGCGGCGCCGACGGCGGCGACCACCAGCGCGGCCCAGGCTAGCCGGCGCCGCAGCCAGGCATCCATGGTTCATCTCTGCCGGCTCCGCCTAGATAGCCCTCCAGGGGCCAAGTCGTGGGTCAGAGCGTGTCGTGTGTCAGAACGTGTCCAGGCTGCGCTGCGTCCGCGCCTGCTTGAGCAAGGCCGCATGTGCCTGCCAGGGCTTGCACAGCGCGTGCCGTTCGATGTGGCGCAGCGCCGACTCCACGTCCTCGAACATCAGCGGCTTGGAATCCATGGCGAGCTTGCAGGTCTCGCGCACGACCCAGACGCCGAGGGGCGTCGTGTAGGCGTCCGTGATCTCACGCAGGACGATGGCCGTGGCTTGGCGACCGATGGCGACGAGGTGCTCCAGGACCGACAGCCGCGTCGCGTAGTAGCCGCCCGCCGTGCTGGCGTACGTGGTGCGGCCGGTGTGGTCCTCCCAGTCGGCCTCGACGATGCCGGCGGCGTCGCGGCTCCAGAAGTTGCCCTTGAGCCAAGCCTCGATGGAATCGAAGCCCCAGACGCGCGGCAGCAGCAGGACGAAGAAGCGGTTGCCGAACCGCTCGCCGAAGTGCACCGTCGGCTTGTCGATGGTCGGCAGCGCGAGGACCTTGGGGATGAGCGCCAGGCCGAGCTGGTCGTCGGTCGCCGTGATGCTCCACCGCGTGGGGACGAGCCGGCGCGACTTTTCCAGCCCCAGCATCCCCGCGGACAGGATGCGCTCGAGCTGGTAGACGTCCGTGCCGCCCTTGTAGAGCTCGGCGAGCCCCTCGCCGGCGCGCAGGTCCGTGTCCGACACGACGCGTTCGACCGGACGCTCGACGCGGGCGTTCTCGGTCAGCTGCGCGCGCTCGACGCCGACGGTGGGGCCGTGCGGGGCGGTGAACTCGCCGACGTTGGGCACGCCGAACTTCGGGATGCGCGTCAGGCGCACCTCGGTGTCGACGGGCCGCGCCGCGATGGCGAGCTCCTGGCTCAGCCGGAGGATGCGGTCGCCGGAGAACAGGTCGCCCGCCGAGTGCGCGGCGTCCTTGACCTTGACCTTGTGCGTCGTGCGCACCAGGCTGGAGCGCAGGCCGACGACGTCGGGGATGGTCATGCCCATCCATTTGCGCGGCGCGTCGAGCAAGGTGGCCGCCTCCGACTCGCGGTGCTCCGGCGGCAGCATCGGGCCGACGGAGACGTTGGGGTAGCCGTAGCGCCCGACGAACAGGCTTGGCGGGCTGGAGCCGAGCAGGTCGCGGCCCTTGACCTGGACCTTGGGGAGGTGGTGGCTGACCTTCCGGAGCAAGGGGCAAGGGTCGATGCTGCACAGCATCCTGGCCGCCTTGCACTGCACGCAGAGGCGGGGGTCGATGCGCGCCAGGACGGCGTCGAGGTCTTCCATCGGGCGGGGGTTCTCCAGGGTCGGGGGACTGGTCCGCACATCGGCACCACACGCTTTATGTACGCCCGTTCCGACGTCAAATCGTGAAAACGTGGGTCGTCCTCCTGGCGGCCGGGGCCGTCCTGCCCCTGCTGGCGGGATGCAACAGCCCCCCGTCCGGCGACGCCCCGCCGGCGACGGCCGCCGTCACCGGCGACCGGCTCGAGAACGGCACCTTCTATGCCTTCGCCCATGGCGGCGGGGACCTCGTCTTCTCGGTCGCCTCGAACGGGTCGGCCGACCTCGTCCTCTACAGCGGCGACGATGAGCGCCTGGGCCACATCGGCGTCGGCGCGGAACGGGCCCGTGGCCGCTTCGTCCTGGACGGCGTGAAGGCAGGCGACCTCGTGCTCCAGGCCCTGTCCGTCAACGGCACCTTGGACGTCCGCTCCGGCGGCTCGCCCGTCAAGGCGTTCCGCGAACTTCCGGTCCACATCGAGCGCCGGGTGCTGGCGCAGCGGCCGATGTCGACCCTCGGCTCCTTCGGCATCCCCGGAAACGGCGCTTCGGTCGACGAGACCATCGACCTCGACCTCCTGCGCGCGCCGGCCGAGATCGTCGTCCTGGAACGGGCCAACTATGGCTCCCTCGACATCGAGGTCGAGGGCCGCTCGGGCGTCGTGTACCGGGCCAGCAGCAGCTCGTCCACGTTCGGCGGCGCCCCGAACCTGCCCTTCGTGACCGTCGACGGCGAGAAGCACTTCGAGAACATCCGCGACGGCAAGCTCACGGCCCACGTGCAGGCGAGCGACTTCGGCGGCACCGTCCTCCTCGAGGCCCGCAGCTTCAGCCGCGCGGTGCCCGTCGACGGCGGCGCCTTCGCCTCCTCCGAAGTGCCCCGGTTCACCTACGGGCTGCTGCCTGACCAGCCGGTGTCCTTCGAGGTCCACCGGGACGCGAAACGGCTGTACCTTTGGCAGGAAGACGGCGCGGCCTGCTCGAAGGCCGACGCCACAGCCGTCGATGCGGAGCCCTGCGCGGACGAGGCCCAGGTCGCCCTCTTCGGTCCGGACGACAAACGCGTCGCGACCATCGCCGTCCCCGCCAACGGCAGCGTGGCCGTCGGGGTGTCCGAGCCAGGCTCCTGGGTCGCGGTCCTGCTCGCGGGCGAGGCCACGCTCGGCGCCGACCGGGTGCCGGGCGACTTCGAGCTCCACCCGATCGATGTCCGCGAGGCCGTCTCTCCGGCGCAGGCCGCGGGGAGCGGCGCCGGCAACTACGGCCAGGACCGCGGCGCCCTGCAGGTCGCCGGCGTGCCCTTCCGCCTCACGCCGACCACGATCATGGATGGCGCGACGGGCGACCTGCCCATCGGCTCCCCCTTCGACCAAATCTCCACCCAATGCGAAGCCCCGGCGGTCTCCGTCTTGCGCGACGGCGAGACCATCGCGGCGTGGGGCTACGACCTCGGGCGCTTCAGCCGGCCGGTCGAGCCGTCCCCCCTGGAAGGGACGCTGCTCCTGGGGGACGGCGAGCTCGAGGTCTCCTACTCCGATTTCGGCCCCGGCTGCGAACGCCTCGGGGTCACCGTCGAAGGCTACGCGCGATAGGCGCGACGGCGACGGCGGGATGACGCGCGTCGGGCGCAGTCGGGTCCCTTATGAGGCGCGTTTCTCTGGCCTCCGCGTGGACCTCGTCTGCCCCCTGGACTTCAGGTACGGCCGCAAGGAAATGAAGGCCCTGTGGACCGAGGAGGCCCGCTTGCGCTATCTCCTGCGCGTCGAGGCCGCCCTGGCCTACGCGCACGCCGAGACGGGCACCATCCCGAAGCCGGCCGCCGCGCGGCTGCAGAAGGTCGCCGACTCGGGGCGTGTCAAGCCGGACCGCGTCAAGGAGATCGAGGCCGAGATCAGGCACGACCTGATGGCCGTCGTCAAGGCGATGACCGAGGTCGCCGGCCCCGAGGACGGGAAGTTCATCCACCTCGGCGCCACGTCCTACGACATCATCGACACCGCCAACTCGCTGCAGTTCGTGGACGCGATGGCCCTCCTGCGCGACGGACTGCGCAAGCTGCGCGACGCCCTCCTGAAGCAGGCGGACAAGCACCGCGCCACCACGATGCTCGGCCGCACGCACGGGCAGGCCGCCGTCCCCATCACCTTCGGCCTCAAGATGGCCGTCTACGCCTCGGAAGTGGGGCGACACCTCGAACGCCTGAACGAGGTCGAATCGCGCGTCGCCGTCGGCATGATGTCGGGCGCGACCGGCAGCATGGCCGCGTTCCGCGGCAAGGGCATCCAGGTGCAGGCGGCCGTCTGCAAGAAGCTCGGCCTCAAGCCGGTCACCGCCTCGACGCAGATCATCCAGCGCGACCGCTACATCGAGCTCTTCTCGCTCCTGGCCAACATCGCGACCTCGCTGGAGAAGTTCTCCTCCGAGGTCCGCACGCTGCAGCGCACCGAGATCGGCGAGGTCGCCGAGGGCTTCGACGCGAAGAAGCAGGTCGGCTCCTCGACGATGCCGCACAAGCAGAACCCCATCACGTCGGAGCAGGTCACGGGACTGGCGCGGCTGGTGCGCTCGATGGTGCTGCCCGTTTGGGAGAACGCCGTGCAGTGGAACGAGCGCGACCTGGCCAACTCCGCCCCCGAACGCTTCCTCCACCCGCACGCCTTCATCCTGCTCGACCACATCGTGCACCAGATGGCCAAGGTGTTCGCCGAGCTGCGGGTCTTCCCCGACCGCATGAAGGACAACATGGACCGCGCGCACGGCCTCATGATGGCGGAATCCGTCATGATCGCCTTGACCGAGAAAGGGGTCGGCCGCCAGGACGCGCACGAGATGGCGCGCGAGGCCAGCATGCACGCCATCGCCAAGCAGGTCCACTACTCGAAGGCGCTCGAGCAGCACAAGGGCATCGCCAAGGCGCTCGGCAAGAAAGGCATCGCGGACGCGATGGACCCGTCGAAGTACACTGGTCCGGTCGACGAGATCATCGACCAAGTGATCAAGGAGACTCGCGGGCTATGAGCCGCTCGACCTTGCCTTGGTCTCTGCAAGGCTGGAGCCATTCGCTCCGCTCCTGGCTCCAGCCCATCATCGACCCGGTCATCAAAGCGACGAAGGGGCTTTGATGCGGGCACTTTGCAAGGTGGAGTAGATGGCCGACCCAATCCAGCGCCCCATCGGCACCCGCGACTTCGCCCCCGACGAGATGGCCGTGCGCCGACGCCTCGAGGCGCAGATGCGCTCCGTGTTCCTGCGCTTCGGCTACCGCGAGGTCGCGACGCCGGCGTTCGAGGAACTGCAGCTCTTCACCGCGAAGTCCGGCCCCGGCATCGTCGAGGAGCTGTACGACTTCAAGGACAAGGGCGACCGCCACCTCACGCTGCGGCCGGAGCTGACGGCGCCGGCGATGCGCCTCTACTTCCAGGAGCACTTCAACGACCCCAAGCCCATCAAGTGGTTCTACCACGGGCCCTGCTACCGCTACGACCGCCCGCAGGCGGGGCGCTACCGCGAGTTCTGGCAGTTCGGCTGCGAGCAGATCGGCGCCGGGACACCGCTGGCGTACGCAGAACTGCTCGCCCTGGCCGACGCCGTGATGCGCGAAGCCGGCCTGAAGCAGCGCGACTTCTACGTCGGCCACGTCAAGGTGCTCAAGGCGGCCGTGGACACCTTTGGCTTCGACCAGGAGACGCGAGGCAAGCTGATGCGCGCCATCGACAAGGGCGACCGCGTCGAGATCAAGAAGCTCGCCGACGCCAAGGGCGGCTGCGAGGCCGCGCTCGACCGCCTGTTCCTCATCATGGACGCGCCGACGGTCGCCGCGGCCCGCCACGCCATGCTGGGCGACTGCGCCGAGGAGCTGGCGGAGTTGGAGGCCGTGCTGAAGCACCTCGCCGCACTAGGCGTGAAGGACGCCAAGCTCAACCTCGGCATCGCGCGCGGCCTCGACTACTACACCAGCATCGTCTTCGAGATGCACTGCCCCGTGCTCGGCGCGCAGAAGCAGCTGCTCGGCGGAGGCGGCTACGACCTGTCCGGCGTCTTCGGCGGCACGCCCGTCCCCACGATGGGCTTCGGGCTCGGCTTCGACCGCACCATCGTCGCCCTCGAGGCCGAGGCAAAGCAGGCCGGAAAAGCGGAGGCCTTCGCGAAGGAGGCTGGCCCCGCCGTGTACTTCGGCGCGCTCTCCGAGGCGGCGCTCGCCA